>NZ_JAALDN010000148.1 GCF_014144855.1 Dietzia maris
CGATGGTCCCCCAGATGAGCGGGATCCCGGCGATCTCACAGGCGTCGGAGACCAGGTACCTGGTCGCGAAGTTGTCGCTGCCGTCGATCACCAGATCATGGCCCTCGAGAAGCGACTCGATGTTCAGGGCGTCGAGTCGGGCGTGGATCGCGTCGACCCGGACCCCGGGCGCCAACTCGGCCAGACGGTCCCTCGCCGAGTCCACCTTGGGTCGGCCCACGGCCCCGACGGAGTGGATCACCTGCCGGTGCAGGTTGCCGAGGTCCACCTCGTCGTCGTCGACGACCGTGATCCGCCCGACACCCGCCGCGGCAAGGTACATGAGCACCGGGGCACCCAGGCCGCCGGCACCCACGACGAACACCGACGCGGCGCGCAGGCGACGCTGCCCCTCGTCGCCGATCGCGCCGAGCAACAGGTGCCGCGAGTACCGTTCCCGCTCGTCCCTCGTCAGCTCCGGTACCGGGTCCACCAGCGGGGGAAGGCCGCGGTCCCCCGGTCCGCCCGCGGCGGTCATCCCGCCACCGGGGGTCCGTCGGGGAACGGCCACGCGTTGTATCGACACGTGTCGTCGTTGTCCGGGACCACGCCCTCGGGATCCAACTGGTGGATGTCGCCGTTGTTCACGCCGAACGTCTGCTGCATCATGATCGGCGCCAGGGCGCCGTCCGCGGGGCACGGCTCGTGGGCCGGGTAGCCGATCGCGTGGCCGACCTCGTGGTTGACCAGGTATTGCCGGTAGGACCCGATGTCGCCCTGGAACGACCTCGCTCCCCGCACCCAGCGCGCGAGGTTGAGGTAGACGCGACCCGTGGCCGAGTTGTAGCAACTCGCCTCGAGTTCGATGTCGTACCCGCAGTTCTCGCGGACCGTCATGGGGCTCGCCAGCGAGACCCGGAACGCGGGCTCGTCACCGGCGATCCGCCGGAACGCGACTGCGCCGTCGGCCGTCCAGCTCTTGGGGTTGGCCAGGGTCGCGTCGACCATCCTGGCGACCGAGTCGTCCCCGCCGAAGTCGACGGTGTCGATCCCGTCCTCGACCTCGACCGTGTAGCTGAACTGCTCGGCCGTCGGGCGTCCCACCGGATCGGTGCCGCCGGGCACGATCCTGAACTCCCCGCTCGCGGCCCCGATGAAGGAGCCGCCCTCCGGCAACTCACCACTGGGCGGGACCTCACCCGCCGCGGGTACCCCGACCACGGCCGGGGTCTCTTCCGCCCGGACCACCCGGTCCTCGTCCGACGCGCCCGGCGAGACGATGGCGTCCCCGATCACCAGGGCGGTGAGCACCACGAGCACCGGGATCGCGTACGCGCGCCAGCCCCAGGTGGCCAAGAACCTGCCGACCGGGGTCTGCCGACGCAGGTGGTCCCGGGATCCGGGCACCGACCGGCGGCGCCCCGGGGTCGACTCCTGCGGGTCCCACGGCGCGCGCAGCGGCTCGCCGTGCGGAGGGTAGTACGGGGGTCGCTGACGACCCTCGGCGTCCGCACCGCCCGGCGTCCGGCGACGGCCGTCGCTCATCCGTACACCTCCACGTCCACTCCTGAAGTCAAGGCCTACACGATCCCACATGAGGGGTGAGGCGCCTCCTCCCGCACTCCGCGGCTGCGGGTATTGTCCGTCTGGCCCGGACGCCTGTCGACTCCCGCCCGGGCGGAGAAGGAGCCAGCAGATGACGAGCCCGGACGGATCCTTCCCGGCCGCACCGGGCCGCACCCGAGCGGCCCGGCTCCCCCGCGGGGCCCGGCGCAGCCAGCTGATCGACGCCGCCGGGACCGTGTTCGTCGACCAGGGCTTCCACGCCTCCGGGATGGATGACATCGCCGTCCTGGCCGGCGTCTCCAAGCCGGTGCTCTACCAGCACTTCGATTCCAAACGTGACCTGTACATCGAGGTGCTGCGCCACCACGTCGACGAACTGCTCGGACGCATCCGTGCCGCGCTGGACTCGACCTCCGACAACCGGCGCAGGGTCGAGGCGGCCGTCGACACGTTCTTCGCGTACGCCGACGCCGACACCCGCGGGTTCCGGCTGGTCTTCTACTCCGAGTCCGGTGACGAGGACGTCCGGCGGGAACTCGACCGGGCCACCGACGGCTGCATCGACGCGGTCCACGACCTCGTCCGCGGGGACTCGGGGCTCGACGCCCACCGCTCGCGACTGCTGGCCGTCGGACTGGTCGGGGCCAGTCGTGTCAGCGCCGGGCACTGGCTCGACGCCGGCCGGCCGATCCCCCGCGCGGACGCCGTCTCGACGACGGTCACGCTGTGCTGGGGCGGCCTGTCGAAGATCCCTTGTCACGGAAGGGACCGGACCGAGCCGGACAACCAGGCCTGACCCCCGGGGGTCGGGGCCGCGAGGGCGGCCCCCGGCCCGGGGTTCACTCCCTCAGGAGAGGAACCCGACCGCGCGGCGCGCGGTCTCGCCGATCTCGACGTACGCCACCCGATCGGTGGACACGAGGTAACGGCGCCCCTTCTCGTCCTCGAGCTCGAGTACCGCCTTGGCCTCCGCGGTCAGGGCCGCCTCGACGCGCTTGTACACGTCCTCCGGCGTCATCCCGGTCTTGAACACGAGCTCACGGTTGCTGTCGGCGATGCCGATCTTGACCTCCACGGTGCCTGCCCTTCTCGTCGTAGGCGCATGTCACGCCGTCATCGGCGGTGCGTGCGGTCCAGGCTAGCCCGACGCGCTCGAAAGGCGGCGGCACGGGATAGGATGTGTGCACGTGGATCACTCCCCGGGTCCGGATCGCTCCGGCGCCGGGCGTGACAGGTCCCGTGGAAATGTGCGCGCGCCCCGCTCGCGAGGCCGGACCTTGTGCGGCCCGAACCATCCGCGCGCGAGACGAGAAAGGCACCGCCCTGTCCACCACAGATGTCACCACCGAAGAAGTCGACGGCATGGCCACGACGACCGCCGTCGTCGACGCCCCGTCCTCCGACTCCTCCCCCAGCTTCGCCGAGCTCGGCGTCCGCCCGGAGATCGTCACCGCGCTCGCCGAGCGCGGGATCACCCACACGTTCGCCATCCAGGAACTCACCCTCCCGCTGGCACTGGCCGGATCCGACCTCATCGGTCAGGCCCGGACCGGCATGGGCAAGACCTACGGGTTCGGCGTCCCGCTCCTCCACCGCATCGCCACCGGCGAGGCGACCAGGACGCTCGACGGCACCCCGCGGGCGCTCATCATCGTCCCCACCCGCGAGCTGTGCGTCCAGGTCACCCAGGACCTCAAGATCGCCGCGACCGGCCTCACCGCGCCGGCGGCCTCCGGGTCCGGCACCCGCCCGCTCAAGGTCCTCGCGATCTACGGCGGAACGCCGTACGAGCAGCAGACCGAGGCCCTGGAGAAGGGCGTCGACGTGGTCGTCGGCACCCCCGGCCGCCTGCTCGACCTCGCGAACCAGTCGAAGCTCGTGCTGGGCAAGGTCGAGGCCCTCGTCCTCGACGAGGCCGACGAGATGCTCGACCTGGGCTTCCTGCCCGACATCGAGAAGCTGCTGCGCATGGTCCCGGAGAAGCGCCAGACCATGCTGTTCTCGGCCACCATGCCCGGCCCGATCATCACCCTGGCCCGCACCTTCCTCACCAAACCCACCCACATCCGCGCCGAGGCCGCCGACTCCGGCGCCACGCACGAGAACACCACCCAGTACGTCTACCGGGCCCATTCGCTCGACAAGCCCGAGGTGGTCTCCCGGATCCTCCAGGCCGAGGGCCGTGGCGCCACCATGATCTTCTGCCGCACCAAGCGCACCGCCCAGAAGTTGGCCGACGATCTCGCGGAGCGTGGCTTCCGGGTGGGCGCCATCCACGGCGACCTCGGCCAGGGAGCGCGTGAGAAGTCCCTCAAGGCGTTCCGCTCCGGTGACGTCGACGTCCTCGTCGCCACCGATGTCGCGGCCCGCGGGATCGACGTCGACGATGTCACCCACGTCATCAACTACCAGTGCCCGGAGGACGAGAAGACCTACGTGCACCGGATCGGCCGCACGGGCCGCGCCGGACGCACGGGTGTCGCCGTCACCCTCGTGGACTGGGACGACCTGCCCCGGTGGGGCCTGATCGACAAGGCCCTCGGACTCGGGTCCGGTGAGCCCGCCGAGACCTACTCGACGTCCCCGCACCTGCGGTCCGATCTCGGGATCCCGGAGAGCGCCGGCGGACGCGTCGGCGCCCCCACCGGGACCGGCTCCGGCCGCCGCCCGGCCGACCGCGACTCC
>NZ_JAALDN010000149.1 GCF_014144855.1 Dietzia maris
AGCCGGCCTGCCACCGGTCCGCGAGGGTGGGGCGCAGGGGTCGGGCGAGCTGGGTCATGATGCCCCGGCCGCGCAGTTCGACGCTGCGGCCCAGCACCCAGCGTGCCGCCTCGGGGGCGTCGGCCCGGTGGATCGTGGCCGCCGACGCCAGAACGTGTCCCTGCTCCATCTTGGCCAGCGTGGTGAGGCGGGCGGCCTCGTTGACCGGGTCGCCGATGACCGTGTACTCGAACCGCTTGGCGTGGCCGATGTGTCCGGCGATGACGGTGCCGTAGGAGACGCCGATCCCCGCCGTGAGCGGGGCCAGGTCGGCGAGTCGGCTCTGCAGTGCACGCGCGGCCCGCAGCGCACGGCCGGCCTCGTTGTCCACCTCCAGCGGCGCCCCGAAGACCGCGAGCAGGGCGTCGCCCTGGAACTTGTTGATGTACCCGCCGTTGGTGTCGACGGACTCGACGGCGATCCGGAAGAAGTCGTTGAGCACGGAGACCACCTCGGCCGGCTCGTGGGCCGCCGCGAACTCCGTCGAACCGGTGAGGTCGACGAACAGCACCGCGACCTGGCGCTCCTGCCCGCCCAGTTCGGTGCCCCGCTCGAGCGCGTTGCGTGCGACGTCCTCGCCCACGTAGCGACCGAAGAGGTCCTGGATGGCCTCACGTTCCTGCAGGCCCGTGACCATCTCGTTGAACCCCTGGGCGAGCTGGCCGATCTCCGAGCTGTCATAGATCGTCACGCGGGTCTCGAAATCGCCCTGCTTGACGCGACTGACGCCCGCCTGCATCTCGCGCACCGGGTCGGCGATCGAGTCCGAGACCAGCCCCATGCCGATCGCGCCGGCGATCACGGCGACACTCGCCAGCACCGCGAGGGCGACGAGGATCAGACCGGGGTCGTCGCCGAACAGGCCGAACCAGTGTCCGGTGAGGATGAGCAGGATGCCCGCGATGGGGATGACCGTGGTCAGTGACCAGCCGAGGAAGATCCGGCGACGCACACCGGGGACATGGCGGCTCTCCGGCACCCCCCTGGACAGGGCGCGGACCGTGATCGGTCGCATGATCCGCTCGGCCTGCAGGTAGGAGATCAGGCAGGTGGTGCTGCCGCCGAGCAGGCTGGTCACCGCCACGATGAGAGCCAACCTGGGGGAGTGGCCCACGTTGACGGCGACGAACAGCAGCGTCCCGGTCACCCACATGGCGCCGGAGATGAGCGCCTGGTGGAACGGCAGGCGCAGGGTGCGCCGGCGGATGGCGCCGTCGAAGTCCGCCCCCGACCGGTCGACCCGCAGCACGGGCAGGAGGAGCAGCGTCGAGGCGATGACGCCGCCGACGAAGGCCAACACGAGATAGCCGATGAACAGGTACTGGTTGAGGAAGCGGAACTGGTCGAGGTCGAGGAACCGGTCCATCGGCAGGACGAAGCGCAGGAACGAGAACACGAAGACCGCGCCGATGATGTTCGCCTGCACCATCGTCAGGGCATAGACGGGCCAGGGGGTGGCCCACAGCCACCTGAACAACCTGACCCATCGTTCCATCGGCCCAAGCCTAGTTCGCGCCGGTGATGCCGGGACCGCAGGTGTGTCGGTGGGCGGGGATAAGGTGGGGGCCATGCCCGGGGTGTTCGATCGGTTGGCCGGACAGGCCGACGTCGTGGCGGAGCTGACGGCTGCCGCCACGGCCGCTCGTGCCCGCGTGCCGGGACAGGGGTGGGATGCCTCGGACGCCCGGATGGTCCACGCCTGGCTGTTCACCGGTCCGCCGGGTAGCGGCCGCAGCGTGGCGGCCATGGCGTTCGCCGCCGCCCTGCAGTGCGAGGACCCGGACGTGGTGGGCTGCGGGGAGTGCCGGTCATGCCACACGGTGCTGGCCGGCACCCACGCGGACGTGCACCTGCTCGCCCCGCAGGGCGTCAACATCCTGCTCAAGGACGTCAAGGAGACCATCCACCGCGCGGCGAGCCGCCCCGGCACCGGGCGCTGGCAGATCGTGGTGGTCGAGGAGGCGGACAGACTCACCGAGCAGTCCGGGAACGCCCTGCTCAAGGTGGTGGAGGAGCCGCCCAGTCGGACCGTGTTCCTCCTGTGCTCGCCGACCACCGACCCGATGGACATCATGGTGACCCTGCGGTCGCGCTCGCGGAACGTCGCGCTGCGTCAGCCGGACGCGGCGGCGGTCGAGCGTGCGCTGCTCGCCGGCGGGGACCCGATGGACCCCGATCTGGCCCGGTGGGCGGCGTCGGTCTCCTCGGGCCACGTGGGTCGTGCCCGGTGGCTGGCCACCGATGAGGCGACCCGGGAGCGGCGGGACGTCGTCCTCCAGCTGCCCATGGTCATGCACAATCCGGGCCGGGCGTTCCCTCT
>NZ_JAALDN010000014.1 GCF_014144855.1 Dietzia maris
CAACAGGCGGGTCCACAGCACGGTGACCAGCGCGGCGGCGATCGCGAGCGAGAGGATGGACCACGGCTTGTACGCCGCCCAGCCCTCGAGGCCGGCGAGGTTGGCGAACCGCCCGCCCAGCCAGAACCAGCCGGACGGATAGAACGAGGGCAGGTCGGCGTACGCCATGTCGGGCAGTCCGAGCGAGGTCGCCGAGCGACCGAGGAACTGGGTGCGGAACTCCTGGTCCACGCTCACGCCGTGCAGGTACAACCGCGATGCGGCGAGCGGGATCCCCAGTGTGGCGGCGACCAGCAACGCGGAGCCGGTGGGGGCCGCGAGCTTACCCAGACGGACCAGCGCGGACCGACCGCCCGGCTGCTCGCCGGCGCGTACGGACAGTATCCCCAGCACCACCAGCGCGATGGCGGCGACCTGACCGACGACCGTCAGCGCCCGCAGGACGTTGGAGTTGCCGTAGGCGGGGAAGGAGACGAGGGAGAACCCGGCGAGGACGACCGCGGTGACGACGGCGGCCAGCAGCGTCGCCGCGCCGGCCAGGCCGAGCCCCCGGAGCGCCACCGGCATCCCTAGAAGGGGAGCTTGCGGAAGATGGGGCGGGGGACGTGCGTGAGCACGGCCATGACCCCGCCGAACGCGGCAGGTGCGAAGACCGCGCCCTTACCGGCTCCGGCGTTCTTCACCGCGATGCGGGCGACCTCGTCCTTGTTGATGGTCAGCGGCGCCTCCTTGACGTGCGCCGACATGCGCGTGCGGACCTGGCCGGGCCGGATGACCAGGACGTCCACCCCGTGCTCGGCCAGCGCGTACCCGAGGCCGGTGTAGAAGGAGTCCAGCCCCGCCTTGGTGGAGCCGTAGACGAAGTTGGAGCGGCGGGCACGGAGACCCGCGGCCGAACTCATGGCGATGATCCGGCCGTAACCCTGCGACTTCATCCGTTCGGCGAGCAACACGCCCACCGAGACCGCGCCGGTGTAGTTGATCTGGGCGATCTGGACGGCCTTGCGCTGGTCGGACCAGAGTTCCTCGTTCTCACCCAGCAGGCCGAACGCGACGATCGCCACGTCCACGTCCCCGCCGGCGAAGATCTGCTCGAACGCGGCCGGGTGGGACTCGGTCGCGGCGGCGTCGAAGTCGACCACCTCCACCGCGCTCGCACCGGCGGCGGTCATCTCCGCGCGCGCGTCGTCGACCCCCGGGTCTCCGGGCAGGCAGGCGAGGATCACGCGCATCGGGCCCTGCTGGAGGTACTCGGCGCAGATGGCCAGGCCGATCTCGGAGGTACCACCGAGGAGGAGCAGGGTCTGGGGGACGCCGACGGCATTGATCATGGGCAGGAGTCTACCGAGGGGGTCCGACGCTGCTGCGCCCCTCACGGGTGGCGGGTGGATCGGGACGGGCGCGAGGCGGTGTGCGCCGCTGCGCGGTGGCCCGGTCCGGCCGGCCCCCGGCCGCCCGGATCAGATGAA
>NZ_JAALDN010000150.1 GCF_014144855.1 Dietzia maris
GTTCTCCTGCCCGCGGCCGAGCACCCGCAGCCAGGCGCCGCAGCCGTCGGGCAGGGTGCTCACCCCGCACCGCACCGCATCAAGGCCATCCGAGTTCGGGGTCGCGGACCCGATCGCCTCGGCCGCGTCGCGCATGACCGCCGCGAGCTCCTCCGCCGGGCCGGGCGCCACGACGAACAGGGTCCCGATCGCGTCGGCGTCTCCTGTGACCAGCGGGTGGCCGGCCTCGTCGCGGGTGATGTGGGTGGTGTCCACGGCGAGCAGGGTGCCGTCGGGGCGGGAGATCTCCACGGCCGAGACGTAGGCGGCCACGTCCCAGCTCTCCCCGCGGGCCACGCGTCCGGCGGTGAGGACGTCGCCGGCGATGAGCACGGCGTCCTCGGGCACCTCGGCCCGCAGCCGCTGCTGGAACCTGCTGCCGCCGTACGGAATGAGCGGGTCCGGCAGCCACTCGCACACCGCGCCCTCGCCCAGCGTCAGGGAGACGGTCTGCGTGGCGTAGCCGACGTCCATCCGGTGCACCCGGTTCGCGGCCTGCGTGGTGACCAGCGCCTGCGCGCCCTCGGCCAGACGGACCTCCATGTCCAGCCGGTCGCCGCCGACGATCCCGCCGCCGGTCGACATCACGTACACCGTCGGCATCTCGCGGAGGACCGGGTCGATGTACAGCGACCGCATCACCTGCAGCGGCGACTTCTGGAACCGTTCGGCCAGTACCGTGCGGCCGCGGCCGTCCCGGCGGAAGGCCAGGTCCAGCACGCCGACCTTGCCGGGCGAGCCGACGGGCAGCGCGCCGGGCCCGGACTGCGGTCCGGCGGCGACGGCGGGCCACACGAACCCCGGGTCGGCGGCCCGGGTCAGCCGGTCGCTCACCGTGCGGGCAGCAGTTCCACCCGGCGGGACTCGAAATAGTCGAGCACCTCGGCGATGCCGGTCCCGGAGAGGCAGTCGGTGAGCGCGACGGGCTTGCCCGAGCGGACGCGGTCAGCGTCCGAGGACATGATTCCCAGATCGCAGCGCACGTACTGGGCGATGTCGATCTTGTTGATCACCAGCAGGTCGCACTCGGTGATGCCGGGCCCGCGCTTGCGGGGCATCTTCTCGCCTTCGGCGGTGTCCAGGACGAAGACGAACAGGTCGACCAGTGCCGGCGAGAACGTCAGGGTGAGATTGTCGCCGCCGGACTCGTAGATGAGGGTGTCGACGTCCGGGTGGTCCTCGAGCATCTCCGCCCCCACCGCGAGGTTCATGGTGGGGTCGTCGCGCACGGCGGTGTGCGGGCACGAGCCTGTCTCCACGCCCACCACCCGGGCGGGATCGAGGACTCCGGCCAGGGTGCGGCGGACGTGCTCGGCGTCCTCCTGCGTGTAGATGTCGTTGGTGATGACGGCCGGGGTGCGTCCCCGGGCGATCAACTCTGGGACCAGCGCCTCGATGAGAGCGGTCTTGCCTGAGCCCACCGGCCCACCGATCCCGATCCGCAACACCTGCTGTGCCTCTGCCATGCAACGAACGCTAGTGCAGCCGTGTTTCGGCAGTGTTGCGCGGCGTACGCAGCGCGGCCC
>NZ_JAALDN010000151.1 GCF_014144855.1 Dietzia maris
TCCGCTGTCCGAAATCGACGCGGCAGGTCACTCGGTGTCCTCTTCGGAAATCGCGATGCGCGCAGGGGCCATGAACGCTGTTCGAGTCAACAAGTCCCCGATCGATACACGTGTGGCCAGGTTCAGCTCTAGTGGTGTGACACCTGAGAGATCGGGTTTCATGGCAGTCCTTGCTCGTTCGTGTTCGGCGACGGGGAATGTTCTGCCACCGTCATGAGCTGGCCTGGCCACAGTCAGTTGTGTGGTCAGGACTGATCATCGCTGCACCGCCGTGCCGTCGTCAGTCCAGGACTTTCGCAGATCCCGCTTGATTACCTTGCCTGTAGCGGTCCGCGGGAGCGCATCGAGGAAAACAACAGTGCGGGGGCACTTGAACGCGGCCAGCCGCTGGCGGGTCCAGGAGATCAGCTCTTCGGCCTTTATGTCGGCGCCTGGCGTACAAACAACGACGGCGGCGACGGACTCTCCCCAGCGCGGGTCCGGACGTCCGATCACCGCAACTTCCGCCACATCAGGGTTCTGGTAGAGCACCTGCTCGACCTCGGTGGCGTAGACATTTTCGCCGCCGCTGATGATCATGTCTTTCTTGCGGTCGACAATCGAGTAGTAGCCCTCGTCATCCCTGCGCGCGAGGTCACCTGACAGGAACCACCCATCTTTAAGTACGTCTTCGGTGGCTTCGGCGTTGTTCCAGTAGCCAGCAAAGACGTTCGGGCCGCGGATCGCGAGCTCGCCGGTCTCCCCGGGGTCCACATCCTCGTCCATCTCGTTGACAATCCGCAGATCCACGTGCACTACTGGTTTTCCGATCGAACCAGCATGGTCAACGACCTCATCTCCGTTAAGGGCCGCGACAAACGGGGCGGTCTCGGTGAGACCGAAGCCCTCGACGAACGTCAACCCGCGTTCGCGCATGGCATCGATGAGAACGATCGGGCAGGGCGCACCGCCGGACAGGACGTACCGCAGAGAACCGAGGTCGCGCCTGTCAATGGTGGGCGAGACGTCGAGTGCCGCCCACATCGCAGGGACGCAAAATGCGAGCGTGGGACGGTAGCGATCGACGGCATCAAGCCACTGCTCGGGAGCGAATGACTCCATGATCACGGTCGTCCCGCCCGCGTAGAGCAGTGGAAGTGTGAAGATGCCTAGCGCACCGATGTGGAAAAGCGGGGCAGCCGCGAGATTGATGTCGCGCGGGGTGAGCCCTTCCCCGGCGAGGGTGAAGTTGTTAATGGCGTTCCACAGGATGTTGTCGTGGGTGAGCATGGCCCCCTTCGGGGGGCCGGTCGTGCCGGAGGTGTACATCAACATGCCGAGGTCATCGCGATCGATGTCCTCTTCGACGCGGTCGGTGTCGCCAGCGCTCACCATGTTCTCGTAGGTCGAGCTCACCGAGTCTTTACGTTGGGCCGCCGACGGAATCTCGATTTGTTCCCGCACGGGGGTCCCAGCGACGGCGTCACGGACCGTCTCGGATGTCTGGGTCGAGGTGAAGACGATTTCCGCGCCTGAGTCCTCAAGAATGAATCGGATTTCGGGAGGCGACAGTCGATAGTTGACCGGCACGGAGATCGCGCCCAGCTTGGCAACGGCACAGAGGACCTCGAGCATGTGTGGACTGTTCAGCGTGACCAGGGCGACCCGGTCCCCTTTGGCCACGCCCATGCCGCGCAGCACATCCGCCAGTGCGTTGGTTCGCAGGTCAAGCTCTTCGTAGGACAAGCCCAGTCCGGTCTCGCCATCGAGCAGCGCGATGCGCCGAGGGTTACGGAGGCGATGCAGCGAAGGCCAATTGCCGAAGCCGTTATCCATGAACACGTCCAATCGGTCACGAAAGTGGGGCAATCTTTTCCGGCGATGGCCGGTGTGATCGAGACCACTGTAAGTTGCAGACCCAAACTAAGCAAGCATGCTTGCTTAGGTTTGTCGGTTGTGCGATGGTTCCAGTGATAGCGCCGATGATTACCAGGCCGAGCCGATGCGCTCCCCGTCGTCGACTTCTTGCTATCAAGCACATTGACGAAGGGATCGACCTGGCATGGCCTCCCCCACCGCACCGTCTTTGAGGGTCGGGAACTGTTCCGGCTTCTACGGCGACCGCTTCTCGGCGATGAGAGAAATGCTTGGCGGCGGAGAACTCGACGTTCTCACCGGTGACTATCTCGCCGAACTCACCATGCTGATCCTCGCCAAAGACCGGGCGAAAGATGCCAGCACCGGGTACGCAAAGACCTTCCTCCGACAGATGGAGGAATGCATGGGCATGGCGCTTGATCGGGGCGTGCGCATCGTGGTGAACGCCGGAGGGGTCAATCCCGCAGGCCTGGTGCAGGCACTGCAGCACATCGCCGACTCGCTTGGCCTCACACCGAGCATCGCGTACCTAAACGGCGACGACGTCACCAGCCGTTCAGAGGAACTCGGGCTGGGCAGCCCCCTGTCGGCGAATGCCTACCTGGGAGGGTTCGGCATCGCGAGTTGCCTTGCGGCGGGTGCCGACATCGTGGTCACCGGTCGGGTCACCGACGCATCGCTTGTCGCCGGGCCTGCGATCCACCACTTCGGTTGGGGCAGGGAAAGCTTCAACGAACTCGCCGGAGCGACTGTCGCGGGGCATGTCATCGAGTGCGGCACACAGGCCACCGGAGGAAATCTCTCTTTCTTCAGGGAGATTCCTGACCTGATGCGACCAGGCTTTCCGATTGTCGAGATCGAGGCCGATGGCAGCAGTGTTGTCACCAAAAACCCGGGAACCGGTGGAGCGGTCACCGTCGACACGGTGACCGCCCAACTCCTCTACGAGGTGACCGACGCCCGGTACGCCGGGCCGGACGTCACCACCCGTCTCGACTCCATTGTCCTGTCTCAAGAGGCACAGGATCGCGTGCGCATCAGCGGTGTCCGGGGCGAGGCTCCACCACCGGAGCTCAAGGTCTCACTCAACAGCATCGGCGGGGTTCGCAACGAAGTCAGTGTCATACTCACCGGCTTGGATATCGAGGCCAAAGCCGACCTGGTTCGCAGGCAGGTCGAAGACGCGCTGCCCGCCAGACCTCGAGAACTGTCGTGGGAGCTGGCCCGGACCGACCGCATCGACTCCCCCACGGAAGAATTGGCGAGCGCCCGTCTGACCGTGGTCGCACGCGACGACGATCGCGAGAAAGTCGGGCGGAAGTTCTCCAACTCGGTCATCGAAATCGCACTCGGAACGGTCCCGGGTTTCCACACGACGGCGCCGCCGTCGGCCGGCAGTACCTACGGGGTGTTTACTCCGGGCTACATCACACAGGAGGACGTCGATCACACCGCAGTGCTGCCCGACGGAAAACGAATCCCGATCGCGGCACCCGAGGTGACCACCGACCTCGTTCCCGCTCACACCGATCACCGAGCGGCGGACGACGGCGGCGACGCGGCCTCGTCACACCCCGATTACTGGGGGCCGATGCGCCGGCTACCGCTGGGGACGATCGCCGGCGCTCGCAGCGGAGACAAGGGCCCCAACGCAAACATCGGGGTCTGGGTGCGCGACGAGGCTGCCTTCGACTGGCTTGCCGAGGCCCTGACGATCGAGCAGCTGCGACGCATGCTGCCGGAGTGTGCGGATCTGGAGGTGACCCGCACCGTGTTACCCAATCTTCATGCCGTCAATTTCGTCCTCGCCGGAATCCTCGGCGAGGGCGTCGCATACAACGCCCGCTTCGACCCGCAAGCCAAAGCACTGGGTGAATGGTTGCGCTCCCGCACTATTGACATCCCCGAGCTAGTTCTTACGGAGGCAGACCAGTGAGCGCCAACCCGTGGCAATCGGACGAGATCACTTCATTGCGATCCACCGCGCGCGACTTCGCACAAAGAGAGATCCTCCCGCACCTGGAGGAATGGGAGCGTGCCGGCGAGATCCCCCGGGTACTCCACCGCAAAGCCGGAGCATTGGGCCTGCTCGGCCCTCAATTTCCCGAACACGCTGGCGGTGGCGGCGGGGATCTGCGTCACCAGGTCACCGTCTGCGAAGCCCTGCACGAAGCCGGCTCCTCGGGCGGAGTCCAAGCCTCCTTACTCACCTGCTGGATTTCAGTGCCGCACATCGTCACTGCGGGCGACCAGTGGCAGATCGACACCTGGGTGGTACCCACCCTCGCCGGCGACCGGATCGGAGCGTTGGCCATCACCGAACCCGGCGGCGGTTCCGATGTCGGGCACCTGCGCACCACAGCCCGACGAGATGAAGACCACTTCGTCATCAACGGCTCAAAAACCTTCATCACCTCTGGGTGTCGCGCTGACTTCGTCGTCGCAGCGGTCCGCACCGGCGGACCCGAGCGGCGCGGCGCGTCCGGCGTATCGCTGATCGTCATCGACACCGACACACCCGGCTTCTCCGTGAGCCGAAAGCTCGAAAAGATGGGATGGAACGCCTCAGACACCGCCGAACTGACGTTCGACGACGTTCGGGTCCCCGTGAGGAACCTCATCGGGCCAGAGAACGCGGGATTCGATTTGATCTCTCAAGCGTTCGTCTCCGAGCGCGTCTTCTTGGCGGCACAGGCCTACTCGGGCGCGCAGCGCGCACTCGAACTGACCGAACAATGGTGCCAGGATCGAGTGACCTTCGGCGAACCACTCATCAGCCGTCAGTCCGTACAGAACACCCTGACAGAGATGGCCCGCCGGATAGATGTCGCCCGGACATACTGCCGTGCCGTCGTCGATGCCGATATGCGAGGCGAAGACGTCATCGCGCAGGTCTGCTTCGCGAAGAACACTGCGGTGGAGGCCGGCGAATGGGTCGTCGACAGGGCAGTGCAGCTGTTCGGCGGACTCGGCTACATGCGCGAAATCGAAGTCGAACGGCAATACCGTGACATGCGCATTCTCGGTATCGGCGGAGGCACGTCCGAAATCCTCACCGCACTTGCAGCCAAACACTTGGGATACCGATCATGACCATGCTGAACAGCACACTTGACTCACGCAGCAACGATTACCGGGTGGCACTCGATTCCATGATCGAGAAGCTCTCCGGCATCGAAGAGGAATTGACCGCGGTACTCGCCGGCGGCGGGGAGAAGGCCGTCGCCAGGCACCACGACCGCGATAAATTCACTGCTCGAGAGCGGATCGAGCTCCTCGTCGACCGGGACACACCGTTTCTGGAGCTGTGCCCTCTCGCCGCATGGGGTTCGAAGTTCACCGTCGGCGCCGCTGTTGTCTCCGGCATCGGTGTCGTCAGCGGTGTCGAGTGCATGATCGTTGCCAACGACCCGACTGACAAGGGCGGTTCACTCAATCCGTGGTCGATGCGCAAGATCCTCCGCATGGGCGACATCGCGCGACAGAACCGCCTTCCGGTCATCAATCTCGTGGAATCGGGCGGCGCCGATCTGCCCACCCAGAAGGACATCTTTGTCCCCGGTGGGGCGATGTTCCGCAACCTCACTCAACTCTCTGCCGAGGGGATCCCCACGATCGCGCTGGTCTTCGGCAACTCGACGGCCGGAGGAGCGTACATCCCCGGCATGAGCGACCACATCGTGATGATCGAGAACCGATCGAAGGTGTTCCTCGGAGGCCCCCCACTAGTCAAGGCGGCCACGGGAGAGATCACCGACGACGAGTCGCTCGGCGGAGCGGCCATGCACGCCAAAGTGTCCGGCTTGGCCGACTACTACGCTCTCGACGAGCAGGACGCCCTCCGCATCGGCCGCCAGATCGTGTCACGACTCAACTGGACGAAGTCCGGCCCGGCCGTGTCTACAGAGGTGGTGTCCCCCCTATACGACGAGGCTGAGCTGCTCGGCATCGTGCCACCAGATCTGAAAATCCCGTTCGACCCGCGCGAGGTGATCGCCCGGGTCGTCGACGGTTCCGACTTCGACGAGTTCAAATCCAGATACGGCACGTCGCTGGTCACCGGCTGGGCACGCATCCACGGGCATCCCGTCGGCATCCTGGCCAACGCCCGCGGTGTGCTGTTCTCGGAGGAGGCGCAGAAAGCGACCCAGTTCATCCAACTCGCCAATCGATCGAACACGCCACTGTTGTTCATGCACAACACCACCGGGTACATGGTGGGCAGGGAGTACGAACAAAACGGCATCATCAAGCACGGCGCAATGATGATCAACGCCGTCTCCAACTCGAAAGTCCCGCACATCTCCTTGCTCCTCGGTTCCTCCTACGGCGCGGGCCATTACGGGATGTGCGGACGCGCTTTCGATCCACGATTCGTGTTCAGTTGGCCGACGCTCCGCTCGGCCGTCATGGGCGGAACGCAACTCGCGGGCGTGATCTCCACGGTTAGCCGGGCGTCGGCGCTGGCCCAGGGCAAGGAATTTGACGAAGAAGCCGACGCCGCGGTCCGCGCTGCCATCGAGGAACAGATCGACTCCGAATCGTTGCCGGCCTTCTTATCCGGCCACCTGTACGACGACGGTGTCATCGACCCCCGAGACACCCGCACCGTCCTCGGATTGAGTCTGTCCGCCATCCACAGCGCACCGATCGAAGGCACCACGTCCTTCGGCGTCTTCCGAATGTGAGCCCGCAGTGAACACCCAGCACACCCCTGTCAGTACGCCATCAGCGTCGACCGCAACGACCGTGCTCGTCGCAAACCGCGGGGAGATCGCCCGCCGGATATTTGCCACCTGTCGACGTCGTGGACTCGGCACCATCGCTGTGTTCTCCGACGCCGACGCAGACAGCCCGTTCGTCACCGAAGCCGACGCCGCGGTCCGGCTTCCGGGCTCGACACCGACCGACACCTATCTTCGCGGTGACCTGATAATCAAGGCGGCACTCGCCGCCGGAGCAGACGCCATCCACCCGGGTTACGGTTTCCTGTCCGAAAGCGCCGGGTTCGCACGGGAGGTGCGAGCGGCTGGACTGATCTGGATCGGCCCAACGCCGGAGAGCATCGACCTCATGGGGTCAAAGGTCGAGTCCAAACGGATCATGGCAGAGGCAGGGGTGCCGGTCTTGGGACGTCTCGACCCGGCATCCATCACCGAAGCTGAGCTGCCCGTGCTGATCAAGGCCTCGTCGGGCGGGGGCGGCCGGGGAATGCGAATCGTGCGAGATCTTGCGAACCTACCGGCCGAGCTGTCGTACGCGGCGAGAGAAGCGGCGTCCGCATTCGGCGACGACACCGTGTTCTGTGAGAGATACATCGAGGCGGGCCGCCACATCGAGGTTCAGGTGATGGCCGACATGCACGGAAGCGTGTGGGCGGTCGGCGAGCGTGAGTGTTCTATCCAAAGACGCCACCAGAAGGTGATCGAGGAAGCACCGTCCCCGCTAGTCGAGCAGATCGGCGCAGCCATGCGTGCCCGACTGTACGATGCCGCCCGCACCGCCGCAGAATCCATCGGTTATGTGGGCGCCGGTACCGTGGAATTCCTCGCCGACAACGACGGTGAATTCTTCTTCCTGGAGATGAACACGCGACTGCAGGTCGAGCATCCTGTCACCGAGTGCACGACGGGACTGGACCTCGTCTCACTGCAGATCGACGTCGCGAACGGAGAGCCTCTAAGTGGTGGAGAGCCGGCCACAGTCGGCCATTCGATCGAGGCCCGCCTCTACGCCGAGGATCCGGCGCGCGACTGGCAACCCCAAGCGGGCCCCGTCCATCGCTTCTTGGTTCAGGAGACCGCAACCGAGTTCGCCGTACTCACCTCGCCCGGCCTGCGGCTTGATTCCGGGGTAGTCGACGGCGACGAGGTCGGGGTGCACTACGACCCCATGCTCGCCAAGGTAATCTCGTTCGCCCACTCCCGCCCGGAAGCCGCCCGCATTCTCGCCACTGCACTGGCCCGTGCCCAGGTTCACGGGCTGCGTACGAATCGGGACCTGCTCGTGCGGACACTGCTCCACCCTGCATTCCTCGCCGGCGAGATCGACACCGCCTTCTTCGACCGTCACGGGCTCGCCACTCTCGCTGCCCCACTCGCCTCCCTTGAGACGGAGCGGCTCGCCGCCATCGCTGCGGCGATCGCGGTCGCCACCGGCGAGCAAGAATCAGCTCCGATGGGCATCGCGGCCCCCCTAGGCTGGCGCAATGTCGGCCACCCTTTCCAGTCGCGTGGTTTTCGCACGGAGACCGACGAGTACGAGATCAAGTACCGGCTCGACCGTTCCGGAATCGTGCTGGCACCGGGCAGCGTCCCCGAGTCGATAGAGACAATTCACGTCGTCTCGGCAAGCCCCACCCGCGTACGGATCGAGGTCGACGGCGTGGTCTTGCCTTTCGACGTCGCCCGCTACGGTGGGGGGAGTTCGGGCGCGAACGTGCTGCACGTGGACACGCCGCGCGGCGCAGTCGCCCTGTGCGAAACCGCTCGCTTCATCGATCCCGCGCAAGCGGTCGCAGAGGGCTCTCTGCTCGCCCCGATGCCCGGCGCCGTAATCCGAGTTGCGGTCAAACCGGGTGACCTCGTCGAAAAGGGGCAGCCAATTCTATGGATCGAGGCGATGAAAATGGAACACTCCGTCACAGCTGCCGTCACAGGTGAGGTGAGCGAGGTGCTCGTCAGTCAGGGCGACCAAGTCGAAGTGGACGCCCCCCTCGCCGTGATCACCGCATCCGATGAAGAGGCGGAGGCGACATGACCGTCACTGGCCCGCTGGTCCGGGCGGAACGCGCCGGCGGAATAGCAACGCTCACTCTGGACTCGCCCCACAATCGCAACGCACTATCCGAACGGCTTGTGGACGAACTCCTTGCCAGCTTTGCCGTGGCCGCCCAGGACGACGCGGTCCGAACAATCGTGCTGACCCATACAGGCGGAACGTTCTGCGCCGGCGCCGACCTGGTCGACGCGTCAGTCACCGACGGAGGGGTGGATCCTGCACGTCGCCGCGCGGAGCAGACCACGCAACTGATGCACAGCATCCTCCGAGCCCCCAAACCCGTCATCGGACGGATTAACGGGCACGTCCGGGCTGGCGGTATGGGACTGGTCGCCGCCTGCGACATAGTCGTCGCCGGCCGCAATTCAACCTACGGTCTCACCGAATCGCGCCTCGGACTGGCTGCCTCGGTAATCTCTCTGACAGTGCTGCCGCGCATGACCTCGCGCGCGGCGTCGCACATGATGCTAACTGGCTCAACAATCTCCGCCGAGGAAGCACTGACCAACGGACTGGTCACCGAAGTCGCGGAGGAGGTCGATACTGCCGTCGACACACTGTGCGCTGCATTCGCGACATGCTCACCGCAGGGATTGCGCGAGTCAAAACAGCTGGTCAATTATGAGATACTGGCCGAGTTCGAACGGTCAACTGATCGAGTCATCGAACAGTCAGTCCAACTGTTCCACAGCGTAGAAGCCGGGGAGGGAATGGCAGCCTTCTTAGAAAAACGTCGCCCGTGGTGGGCAGAATGACCGCAGACTACATCTCTCGGGAGGACAGAAACAAACTGACCCGCCAGAAACTTCTCGACACGACGGTTGAGTGCCTTATGTCGCACGGTTGGGCCATGACCACAGTCGGCCTCATCGCGGAGAAGGCGGGCATCAGTCGAGGTGCACTGCAACACTATTACCGCACCCGGGAAGACCTCATCACGGCCGCCCTCGATCACATGTGGTCGGCCAGCGCCGACCACATCATGGGAGAGCTCCGCGACCCGCCGGAAGGTGTCAGTCGCGAACAGCACGTCGTTGATCTTCTCTTCGGGCACTACTCCGGTTCAGTGTTCAAATCCGCCCTCCAAGTATGGACAGCGGCAGCGGCAGACCCCGACCTACGAGAGCGTGTCGTACCGCTCGAAGCCAAGTTCGCCCGAAGTGCCCATTCCATGGCTGTCGAACTATTGAACGCCGACGACTCCGACACTCGAACTCACCGACTCATCCAGCTAACCCTAGACATTGCACGTGGCCTCGGCCTCGCAGACACACTAACCGACGATTCGAAACGTCGCCGCGCCCTCGCCCGGACGTGGGCCGAGGAGCTCCGGACGATCAAAACTCGGACGGACGCTTAGCCTCAATTCACCGATGAAGTAGCCGGG
>NZ_JAALDN010000152.1 GCF_014144855.1 Dietzia maris
GCGCCGGGTCGTCGGCCGGCACCGGCAGCAGCGCCGGTCCGTGGTCGTCGAGCATCTGCGCCAGCGCGGGGAACACCTCGGCGACCGCCGCGCCGCCGGGGACGGGCAGGGTGCGCAGTTCGCGGGTGGCGTCCATGGCCGGCAAGCCCCCGACCGTCAGTAGTAGTACGGGTAGTCGTCCCAGTTGGGCTCGCGCTTCTCGAGGAACGCGTCGCGGCCCTCCACCGCCTCGTCGGTCATGTACGCCAGCCGCGTGGCCTCACCGGCGAACACCTGCTGGCCCATGAGTCCGTCGTCGGTGAGGTTGAACGCGAACTTGAGCATCCGCTGCGCGGTGGGCGACTTGCCGTTGATCTGCCGCGCCCACTCGATGGCGGTGTTCTCCAACTCGGCGTGGTCCACCACCCGGTTGACGGCACCCATGTGGAACATCTCCTCGGCCGTGTACGCCTGGCCGAGGAAGAAGATCTCGCGCGCGAACTTCTGGCCCACCTGCTTGGCCAGGTAGGCGCTGCCGTAGCCGGCGTCGAAGGAGCCCACGTCGGCGTCGGTCTGCTTGAACCGGGCGTGCTCGCGGGAGGCCAGGGTCAGGTCGCTCACCACGTGCAGCGAGTGCCCACCGCCGGCCGCCCACCCGTTGACCAGGCAGATCACGACCTTCGGCATGGTGCGGATGAGCCGCTGAACCTCGAGGATGTGCAGCCGCCCGCCCTCGGCCTTGACGCGCGCCTCGTCGACTTTGTCGGCCGTGGCGCCGGCGACGTCCGAGTCGTGCTCGGTCGAGTACTGGTATCCGGACCGGCCACGGATCCGTTGGTCGCCACCCGAGCAGAACGCCCACCCGCCGTCGCGAGTGCTGGGCCCGTTGCCGGTGAACAGGATGGTGCCGACGTCGGGGGAGCGGCGCGCGTGGTCGAAGACGCGGTACAGCTCGTCCACGGTGTGCGGGCGGAACGCGTTGCGCACGTCGGGGCGGTCGAACGCGATCCGCACGATCCCGTTGACACGGCCCTCGCCCACGTGGCGGTGGTAGGTCAGGTCGGTCAGGTCCTCCCCGTTCCGGAAGCCCTCGACCTCCCGCCACTGCGACGGGTCGAACGGGTTTCCGGTGGCCTGGTCCTGCGGTGCGCTGCTCTCGGTCATGGGTTCGACGTTAGCGTGGAGCCATGACATCCGTACCGGGCCCCGAGTCGATCGACGATCTGCTCGCCCGCGTGCACGTGGTGGCCCTGCCGATGAGGGTGCGGTTCCGCGGCGTCACCGAACGTGAGGTCGCGCTGATCGATGGCCCCGCCGGGTGGGGCGAGTTCGGCCCGTTCGGAGAGTACGACGATGCGGAGTCCGCCCACTGGCTGGCCTCCGCGCTGGAGATGGCGTGGCAGGGCCCGCCGCCGGCCCTGCGTTCCCGGGTCCCGGTCAACGCCACGGTCCCGGCGGTCGCGGCCGGGGACGTCGCGGCGATCCTCGACCGCTTCCCGGGCTGTATGACGGTCAAGGTCAAGGTGGCCGAGTCCGGGCAGCAGCTCGTCGACGACGTCGCCCGCGTCGCCGCCGTCCTCCAGGCCCGCCCCGGCGCGC
>NZ_JAALDN010000153.1 GCF_014144855.1 Dietzia maris
GTCCTTGTTGATGCGGTCGAGCTCGCCGGAGAATCGACGAGTGGATCTCGCGCCGCTGCGCGGTGGGCGTGGTCTCGGCGGTCTCGACCGCTGTCCGCAGGTCCGTGAGCCTGGCCCGGGTGGAGGAGATGAAGTCCTTGACCTCACGCTCGCTCCCGCGGCTCACGTCGAGCTGGTCGAGGGTCTGCTCGAGGCGGACGATGCGTACACCGAGGGCGGCGCCGGGGCCGGTGGCGTTGATGCCGGCGGCCTCGAGGTCCACGCCTCCGGGGCCGGAGGGCTTGCCGGCCGATCCCTGCACGTTGGAGACGGCCTTGTAGACCATCGGCAGCAGCACCGGGGTGGCGACCTTGGCCATGCTCAGCCACCGCTGCAGGTCATCCTTGTTGAGCTTGGTGCCCTCGAGCTTCTTGAGTTCCATCTCGGCGAGCTGGTACTCGTGCTTGCGGCCGGCGGAGTCGATCTTCTCGGCGAGCTTGCGGTCCTTGGCCAGCAGCTTGGCCTCGCGCTTGATGGTGGCGCGCTCCTGCTTGGCGTGGACCTTCTCGTTCTTGCGGTTCCGCTTGGCGGATCTGCGGTCGAGCTTGTCACGCTTCTCGGCCCGCTTCTCGGCGCGCCTCGCCTTGCGTTCGGCGTTCTTGCGCTCGAGCTTGGCGCGTTCCTTGGCTTCGGCCAGTTCCACGCGGTGCGCCTCCTTGGCCTTCTTCCGCGTCTCCTTGGCCGCGAGCTTGGCCTCCTTCATGGCCGTGGACTTGAGCGCCGAAGCATGGGCGCGGAGTTCGGCACGCTTGTCGCGGTAGGTCGTCAGCTTGCCCATGGGCGTCGATCCTTCTCTCGTCGCGGACATCAGGTCTCCAGCCTAGGCGAATCGGCCCGCACTGAGGACCGGACCGTCGTGTGGGCCGCGGCTGGGCCATGATGGACGGCGATGGAGGACGCCGGCAGCACCACGTACCGCGCCCCCGATGCGGCGGTGGTGGGGCCGGCCTCGGGGGCCAGATGTCTGCACCGCGTGGCCCGGGAACGTGATGCGCGACCGGGGTGGTGGCGGACGGCGCCGCTCGACGAGGGCGTGCGTCTGCGGGCGATGGCGGCGGCCGATCGACGCGCGGGCCTGCGGGAGCG
>NZ_JAALDN010000154.1 GCF_014144855.1 Dietzia maris
CGCCGCCGGACCCGGCGCGCACGCCGGCGCGGCCGCGGAGCGGGTCGCCTCCGCCGCCGAGCTCAAGGACCTGCGGCGTCAGCTCAACACCCTCGTGTCGGTGTACTCGGGTCGCCTGGGCAAGTCGCACGGGGCGATCCACACGCAGCTCCGCAATGCGTGCGGCGGCCCGCCCGTGCCGATGGCCTCCGCCGAGCAGATCCGCGAGAGGATCACCCTCCTGCGGAGCTGGTGACCGGCGGCGTGGGGTAGGCCCCGAGCGCAGGATACGCAAGATAACGCCCCGGCCGCACTGGCCGGGGCGTTCTTGTCGGACGGGAGCTCAGGTGCCGTTCGTCGTCTCTCCCAGGCTGATGCCGGAGATCGTATGCCCCCGTCCCTCCCGGGTGTCCCGGACACGCCGCGGCCCCGTCGGGCGAGCACAACGGGGCCGGAGAATGCGTAAAAGGGCTCAGTCCAGGTAGTCGCGCAGCACCTGGGACCGCGACGGGTGGCGCAGCTTCGACATCGTCTTGGACTCGATCTGCCGGATCCGCTCGCGCGTGACCCCGTAGACCTGCCCGATCTCGTCGAGGGTGCGCGGCAGCCCGTCGGTGAGGCCGAAGCGCAGCCGCACCACGCCCGCTTCACGCTCGGACAGCGTGTCGAGGACGGAACGGAGCTGGTCCTGCAGGAGTGTGAAGCTCACGGCGTCCACGGCCACCACGGCCTCGGAGTCCTCGATGAAGTCACCAAGCTGCGAGTCGCCCTCGTCGCCGATGGTCTGGTCGAGCGAGATCGGCTCCCGGGCGTACTGCTGGATCTCCAGCACCTTCTCCGGCGTGATGTCCATCTCCTTGGCGAGCTCCTCGGGGGTGGGCTCGCGGCCCAGGTCCTGGAGCAGCTCACGCTGGATACGCCCGAGCTTGTTGATGACCTCGACCATGTGCACCGGGATACGGATGGTGCGGGCCTGGTCGGCCATCGCGCGGGTAATGGCCTGCCGGATCCACCAGGTGGCGTAGGTCGAGAACTTGTAGCCCTTGGTGTAGTCGAACTTCTCGACCGCGCGGATCAGACCGAGGTTGCCCTCCTGGATGAGGTCCAGGAACGCCATGCCGCGGCCGGTGTAGCGCTTGGCCAGCGAGACGACGAGTCGCAGGTTGGCCTCGAGCAGGTGGTTCTTGGCGCGGACGCCGTCGCGCTCGATCCATCGGTAATCACGCTTCTGCGCGGTGGTGAGCTTCTCCCCGCGCTCGGCGACCTGCGCCTGGAACCAGGTGGCGTACAGGCCGGCCTCGATGCGCTTGGCCAGCTCGACCTCCTCCTCGGCGTTGAGGAGGGCGACCTTGCCGATCTGCTTGAGGTACGCGCGTACGGAGTCGGCGGAGGCGGTCAGCTCGGCGTCCTTGCGCGCCTGGCGCAGGGCCTCCGACTCGTCCTCGTCCCAGACGAAATCGCCCGACGCCTTGTCCTTGGCGGTGGGCTCTTCCTTGGTCTCCTCGTCCGCTTCGACGTCCTCGACGTCGACCTCGACGTCCTCCAGCTCGGAGGTGTCCGGCTCGGCCTCGGGAGCATCGGTCGGCTCTTCGTCGACCTGGTCGCCGTCGACGCCCTCGGGCTTCGTCGGGGCGGCGGTCTTCTTGGCCGCCGTCTTCTTGGCCGCGGTCTTCTTGGCGGCAGCCTTCTTCGCCGGGGCCTTCTTGGCGGCGGTCTTCTTGGCCGCCGTCTTCTTCGCGGGCGCCTTGCGCGCGGCGGTCTTCTTGGCGGGGGCCTCGCCAGCGACCTCGCTGTCCAACGGATCGCCGCTCGCCGCGGAATCCGAACTGGTGGTCTTCGTGGCTGCCACAAACGCCCCTTCACAACCGGTTACTTGATGGGAATCGGGGATCGATGCCGCCTTCTGCAGACACTCGAGCCGTCCGCCTTGCGGTACCGGGCCCGTCCCCGGCCGGTACGTGTTCCCGGCGTGGGCCATTGTAACGAGATTCTGGTCGGGGGGTCGCATCCGGCGGGGTTGGTCCGCGTCAGTCCTCGTCGTCTGGTAGTGCCCCGCCGAGGTCGGGAACGCCCGAATGGCCGGCCGCGTACAGCGCTGCGCCGATGATCCCGGCGTCGCCGCGCCGGACCGCGGCCCGCACCGGGGTCCGGCTCTCGAGGAGAGGGAACCACTCGTCGGCGACCTCGCTGACCCCGCCGCCCAGGACGAAGGCGCGGGGCCACAGGAGGTCCTCGATCGAGCGCAGCACGTTGGACACGTGGGGGGCCCATTCGGCGAAGCTCAGGCCGTCGCGGGACCGGACCGCGGCGGAGGCCAGGTGCTCGGCCTCGTCGAATCCGCGTCCGGCGATGTCCTCGACGATCACGTGACCGAACTCGGAGTTCGGCAGCAGTCTCCCGTCGAGCAGAAGGGCGGAGCCGATGCCCGTACCGAAGGTCAGGAGGATCACCAGCCCGTCGATTCCCTCGCCGGCGCCGTAGTGCACCTCGGTGAGGCCGGCGGCGTCGGCATCGTTGAGCATGAGCACGGTGCGGCCGGGGAGATGCCGGTCGAACAGCTCCGCCACGTCGCACCCGATCCACGATTTGTCGATGTTGTGGGCGATCCGCGCCACCCCCTCGTGGATGACGCTGGGCAGGGCGACCCCGACCGGGCCCGTCCATTCGAACTCCTCGGTCATCTCGCGGATGGTCTGCGCGATCGCGTCGGGCGTGGCGGGCTGGGGGGTGCCCCGCACGACTCTGTCCCCGATGAGTTCGCCGCGTGCGAGGTCGACGAGCCCCACTTTGATCCCGGTGCCGCCCACATCGACGCCGAGGCCTGAGGGAGTGCCCGGTGGGAGGTCGGTCGCTGCGGGGGTGGGGACGGACATGTCGGGCTCCTGGGTGGCGGGACGTACACGGGCGCGGCGTGGGTCGTCGGGCGCCCGCGTCGTCGGGGCACGATGGGCGTGGGGCGCCCGCCAGGGTATCCGTCGGTCGCGCCGCCGGGCGGGATCATCGCCGGAGGGGCACCGGGTGACGACAGTGGGTGAGGACCATGTGGGATACGACCATGTGGGATACGACGACGAGGAGACGCACATGACGGGGCGGGGGACAGACGCGGCGGTCGGCCGACCGGGCCCGGAGTTCATCGACGACTTGCTGGCCCTCGCGCTGCGGTTCGCCTCTTCCGGCGGTGACGTGGCGCGGCGAATGCTGGCCGAGTTCGACACGTCTGGTCTGGACTCGCGCTCCAAGACCTCGGCCACGGATCCGGTGACCGTCATCGACACCTCGGTGGAGCAGCATCTGCGCGGGGAGATCGAGTCCAGCCGTCCGGGTGACCGGGTGCTGGGCGAGGAGGGCGGCGAGGAGTCCGGTTCGGCCGACGCCCCGGGTGGCCGGGGAAGCGTGCGCTGGATCGTCGACCCGGTCGACGGGACCGTCAACCTGCTCTATGGCATCCCGTTCACGGCGGTCTCGGTGGCCGCGGAGGTGGACGGCGTCGTGGTGGCGGGGGCGGTGCACAACATCGTCACCCGTGAGACGTGGTCGGCAGGCCTCGGCCGCGGGGCGACCCTGCGGGAGGCCGACGGCACGTCGAGGGCGCTGCGGACCTCGGCGTGCGTGGACCTGTCCCTGTCACTGGTCGGTACCGGCTTCTCCTACGACGCCGGGATCCGGGCCGAGCAGGGTCGGGTGGTCGCGGGCCTGCTGCCGCGCGTACGGGACATCCGGAGGTGTGGGTCGGCGGCACTGGATCTGTGCATGGTCGCCGGTGGCCGGCTGGATGCCTACTACGAGCGCGGGTTGAAGCCGTGGGACTACGCTGCCGGGGCCCTCGTCGCGGGCGAAGCCGGTGCGATGGTAACCGTGTCGGACGACCCCGCGGTGCCGACGACCGCTGCATCGCCCGGCGTGGCGGAGGACTTCCTCGGTGCGCTCGACCACCTGTCGGCCGGGGTCAACAGCTGACCATGCGGGCCGCGTCGAGTTCGGCGGAGATGGGCTGACGCCCGACCTCGAGTTCGTCGAGTGCCCCCACCGCCTCCGTCGAGTCGGACAACCGCGAGAAGATCGTGCCCAGTGCGAGGTCGACCGTGTTGTCCTCACGGCCGTCCCTCACCAGTTGCATGCACGGCGCCGCGAGCGAGAGTGACCGCGCGGCCGCCTGCCCCGCGTCGCCGTAGCGGATCTGTCCGTGGCACTCGAGGGCCGGCCCGTAGATCGGGTCGTTGCCGATGGCGTTCGAGCCGGCGGGCTGGAATCCGCGTTCGGCGAGTTGAGCGGCCACGGCTCCGGCCTGGCCGCTCTGCCCGTTCGCGTTCAGCACGCGGACGCGGGTCTCGTCCAGTAGTGCCGGCTCGACCCCGTCGAGGGCGTCCGCGGGCTGGTCACGGAGGCCCGCGTCCTCGGCCGCGGGGGGTACCGGACACGCCGCGGCCTGTGTGGCGGCGTCATTTCCCCGCAGTGCGGTGGCCCAGACGAGTGCTCCCAGCACCAGCGCCACCACCACGAACAGGACGTAGGCGGAACGCAGACGGTGTATCCCCCGGGTGGGGGTCGGACTCGGTGTCGCCTGGGTGCTGAGGTGGACGACCATGAGGTCCTTTCCTGCAGGTGGACGGAGTGAGAGCCCCTCCGGGCCCTGACCCATCACTGTAAACGCCCGGCGTCTGTCGGCCCGGTCGCCGCACTGGCGGATGCCGCGGATGAAAATGGCGGGTAATTCCGTTACTATGCGTGCGCTGGTCAGTCCGTGACCGGCCCGCGCGCCCCCCACTCAGACCCGCAGAAATGAGACTCATGGCAACCGACTACGACGCCCCCCGCCGGACCGAGGCAGACGAGCTCACCGGTGATTCGCTGGAGGAGCTGAAGGCCCGGCGTGCAGAGGGAGCGACCGGCGAGGTCGACGTGGACGAGACGGACACCGCCGAGTCCTACGAACTGCCCGGCGCCGACCTGTCCGGTGAAGAGCTCACGGTGCGGGTCGTGCCGGAGCAGGACAACGAGTTCACCTGTGGCGAGTGCTTCCTGGTCCATCACCGCAGCCGTTTCGCGGAGGAGCGGGACGGCATGCCGATCTGTGTGGACTGCGCAGGCTGAACCGTCACCGCGCGGCGGGCGTGACCGATCAGCTGTAGTGGTTGTCCGGTAACGCCGCCGCGAGCCCTTCGGGGTCACGCGTGCTGATGAGCCAGTACGGTGTGGGATCCATCGGGTCGTCGAGGACCACGATGACCATCGTGGGAATGTACCCCCGGTGGACGACGAACGCCTCGGGGTCGAGTTGGCGCCCCATCGCGGCCTGCTTGGCGGTGGCGGGCACCACGGCGCTGCGGGCGATGGCGTCGAACGGCAGGCGGGCCTGCCCCGCGTAGAGGGTGCCCCCTCCCTGTCCATCGGACTCGACCTCGATCTTCACGCGTCCGACCGAGATGAACAGCCAGGCGAGCAGCGCGGGGACGACGACCGCCAGTAGCCACAGCCACCACCTGGCGTCGAGCACGATCGCCTGGGCGACCACCACGAAGGTGACCACGGCGAGTACGGCCCACCACCATGCCGGGACCCGGAGGGTTTCGGAGTGGACCGGACGCGGAGTGCGATCGGGGGGCGGGCGGAGATCTTCTTCGGTCACGACATCAAGACTATCGAGCAACCGGGCCGGGCCCGGCAGGAGGGCGAGAGGCCATGAGCGATCCGGACGACGAGAACGGCACCGGCGGGGTGCTACGGGTACGCCGTCTGGACCGTGGGCTTCCCCTTCCGGTCCGGGCACACGCCACGGATGCGGGAATCGATCTGCACGCCGCGCACGACTGTGAGCTGGCGCCGGGGCACCGGGCCCTGGTGGGCACGGGGGTGGCGGTGGCGGTCCCCGCGGGCTACGTGGGCCTGGTCCATCCGCGGTCCGGCCTCGCGGCACGGGCGGGTCTGTCGATCGTCAACGCCCCGGGGACGGTCGACGCCGGCTACCGGGGGGAGATCAAGGTCAACCTCGTCAACCTGGACCCCACGGAGCCGGTCCGTATCGGACGTGGTGACCGCATCGCCCAGTTCCTGGTCCAGCGCGTCGAACTGTGGGATGTGGTGGAGGTCGACGAGCTCGGCGAGACCGACCGGGGTGAGGGCGGCCACGGGTCGACGGGCGGGCACCACCGCCTGACCTGACCGGCGTCCACCTCGTTGGGTAGCGTCGACCCGAGACGGTCCCGTTCGGGGCCGGGTCGCACGGGGAGAGGATTTCCACCATGTTCGGACGAAAGAAGCCGGTGACCGGGGCCCGCGACGCCACCACGGCCACCGAGCAGGAGTCGCAGCCCCCTTCCACGACGGGGCCTCATGACCGCTCGTCCGTCGGTGACGTGCCCGGGTACTACACCTCGCTCGGCTACGGCCACATCGATCTCGGTTCGCTGGTCATCGGAGTTCCCAAGGGACGTGACCTGAACGTCGCACTGGACCCCAACGGTCAGCCCGAGTTCCATGTGGTCACCCAGGTCTCGCGGGTCATCCCACGCGCGTTCGCCGCGCCCAAGTCCGCGGGTCAGTGGCGGACGATGGTGACGGGAATGCGCGAGCAGCTCGAGCAACAGGGCGCGGACGTCTCCGTCGAGGACGGGCCGTGGGGGCGTGAACTGGTGGCGGTGATGCCGGGAGCCGTTTTCCGCGCGATCGGGGTCGACGGCCACCGTTGGACCGCCGAGGTGCGGATCATGGCCACCCCCGAGCTGGCGGACCAGGCTGCGGAGGAGGGCCGCGAGGTCTTCCAGCACCTGCTCATCCATCGCGGGGACGGCCCCATGCCGGTTCGTGAGCAGCTACCGCTCACCATTCCGGACGAGATCCAACAAGCACTGACGCAGGCGCAGTCCCAGCTGGCCGCGCAGCAGCAGGCACAGGCGTACCAGCAGCAGATGGCGGCAGGCCAGACCGGCCAGCCCGGCAGTGCCGGCCAGACGCGCCAGCCAGGCCCTGCCGGCCAGACTCAGGCCCAGTCGCCGGCATCGCAGGAGGCTCGGGCATCCCGGAACCCCCAGGCGCAGCCTGCCGCTCCCGCGGCGTCGCCCGCGCCGGACAGTGCCCCCAGGGCGCCGCGGAGAGACGGTAGCGCGATGGACAGGCTCCGTGACGGGGACGACGACCTGTGAGGTTTCCCGACCAGCGAGCGGGGGGGTGACCGTGCCGTTCCCCCGAACGCTCCGGGCATTGACCGCCCGGCTCACCGATCCGGTGGAAATGCTCGACGCGGCTGACCTCGCCGGCCGGGTGCACCGTACCGGATGCTCGCATGTCGCGACTGTGTCGCGTGGGGATCACGTGACCCTGACGGGGCGTGTCCGCACCGTCCTGACATGTGGGGGAGAGGACTTCCTCGGTCTCACCGCCGAGGTCTTCGACGGCACGGGCGCGGTCGAGGTGTGTTGGCTCGGGCGACGCACCGTTCCGGGCATCGACACCGGCCGGTGCCTCCGTGTCACCGGACGGGTCGGCGTCCGGCACGGACACAAGATCATGTTCAACCCGCGTTATGAGCTACTGGACGAGCAGCCCCGCACCGCCGTGGAGGAGTCGCGTGACCGAGTCTGAACGGGCGACCCCGCAGAAGACCGGTGCGACGCGCCGGAAATCGTCCTTCGGGGACCCCGACGCGTCCCTGATCGATCAGATGGGCGGGATCCGGGGGCTGGTGTACTCGTCGATCCCGATTCTCACGTTCGTCCCCCTCAACGGGATCTGGGGGCTGACCGCCGCGATCTGGGGTGCGCTGGGCGTCGCCGTGGCGATGTTGGCGTGGTCGCTGGGGCGTCGCGAGAACCCGCAGCCCGCGATCTCGGGTTTCATCGGTGTCGCCATCTGCGTCTTCATCGCCTGGCGGACCGGCGACGCCAAGGGTTATTTCCTCTACGGGATCATCACCCAGGCCGTGTACGGCGCGGCGTTCGCGATCTCCGCGCTCGTCCGCTGGCCTCTGGTCGGAGTGATCTGGGGATTCCTCGACGGCAGGGGGATGGCCTGGCGCCGGATTCCGGCGGCCCGGCGGTGGTATACGGTCGCGACGTCGTTCTGGGCCGGACTGTTCGCCATCCGAGCCGTCCTGCAATACGCGCTGTACCTCAATGACGAGGTCACCTGGCTCGGTGCCGCGCGCATCGGCATGGGATGGCCGTTGGCACTCGTGGCCTTCCTGGGAACCGTCTGGGCGGTCCGACGGGCCTCGACGCACGAGAAGGAGATGCTGCACGAGGCTGACGCTGACGCCGGGGCCCCGGCGTCACCCGAGGACGAGACCGGCGGCGCCTGACGCTCCGCTCCGCGGGACGGGACAGCCCCGGCGACCGGATGGTCGTCGGGGCTGTCCGGTTGCTTCGCGAGCGATGGACGACGTCGGCGGGGGGTCAGACCGCCGCGGTCGCGGCGCGGGAGAAGTCGCTCGGCCCGGTGATCGCCCGGTAGGCGTAGACCGAGGCGAGTGTGGTGACCGGAATCGCCACGAACAGGCCGACGAGCAGTGCCAGCGCGCCCACCACGAGGATGAGGACGTTGAGGAGGGCGAGTGCGAAGAGGTTGCCGGCGTCCGACTTGATCGCGTTGAAGCTCGAGACGATCGCGTCGGTGGCGGTCATGTTGCGGTCGACGACGAAGTACTGCGTCCAGTACAGGAAGAACGCCACGACGAACGCGCCGATGATGAAGCCGATGAGCCCGACGAACGTCGCGATCCCGACGAGGATCGCCGCGACGACGAACCAGCCGAAGTTGTGCAGTTTGAAGAAGTCGCCGATAGCGGGCCTGTGTCCGTCCACCTCGAGCAGGGCGCCGCGCAGGATGAACGCCTGGAACAGCAGTCCGACGACGAAGGAGATGATCTGGGCCGAGAACACCACCGCGAGAGACTCGGAGTTCGCGAGCTGCCCCGCGATACTGCCGACCACCACGCTCGCCAGGGTGATGAGAACCCAGGGCAGCGGGTTGTTCTTGAACAGCTGCCAGCCGGCACTGACCGCGTCGGTCGCGGACACCTTGCCCGTCATGACCGGGCCGCCGCCCGGACCGCTCTGCCCGTACGCACCGCCGTAGGCGGGATCGCCGAAGTACTGGTGGCCATAATTCTGCTGCCCGTAACCCTGCTGTCCGTATCCCTGGCCGGGGTAGGGCTCGTGACCTTGACCCTGACCGGGGTAGGGCTCCTGACCGTAACCCTGCCCCGGGTAGGGTTCCTGACCCTGCGTCGGGCCGTAATTCTGGTTCCCGTGGCCCTGTTCCCCGTAACCCCGGCCCCAGTTCGGCTCGCCCGGGCCGGAGTTGGACGGATCGTTCGGGAAGCCGTCCCCTGACGGGGTACCTCCGGTAGTCATGACGTCTCCAGATCGCTAGGTGCGCCGCGAAGGATTTCCCCGGCTCTACATACGAACCTAGTGCCGGGGAGTGTTTTGCGGGAGGGGCAACTCGCCGCGCGCCCGCAACCGGAAGAGACGACAGGGCCCCGCTGACGCGCGGTCAGCGGGGCCCGTGTTCACCGGGGGAGGGTGAGGATCAGATGTTTGCGTCGATCTCGACGGCCTGTGCGACGCCGGCGACGGTGCCGGCGATCTTCACCGCCTCCCAGGCCTGCTCCTTGGTGATGCCCTCCTTGCGGATGACGGCATCGTGAGCGGCAGTACAGTTCTCGCAGCCGTTGATCGTGGAGACGGCCATCGACCACAGCTCGAAGTCGGCCTTCTCCACGCCCGGGTTGGCGATGATGTTCATCCGCAGGCCCATGCGGACCTGGGTGTAGTCATCGCCCAGGAACTCCTTGGCGCGGTAGGCCACGTTGTTCATCCCCATGATCGAGGCGGCGCCGAGGGCGGCGTTGAACGCCTCGTCCGACAGGTGCTGGCGGGCCTCGTCCGCGATCTCTGACAGGACGGTCGCCGACTTGGTCGCAGCGGCGGTGGCGAGGAACGTCCCCCAGAGCTGCTGCTGGTTCAGCTCGGTGGATCGCGCGAGCGAACCCAGGTTCAGCTTGAGATCCTTGGCGAACTCGGGGAGTCCGGACTTCAGGTTCTCAATGCTCACTTGATGCCCTCCTGCAGCATGTCCATCTTGTTGATGTTCTTCGTCGGGTCGTTCTTCTGCCAGTTGCAGGCGCAGACCTCGGACGACTGGAGGGCGTCGAGGACGCGGAGAACCTCGTCCACGTTGCGGCCGACAGCGTCCGGGGTGACCGAGACGAACTGGATGACGTTGTCCGGGTCGACGATGAAGGTGGCACGATCTGCGACACCGTCGGCGTTCTCCACGCCGAGAGCGCGGATGAGCTCGTGCTTGATGTCCGACAGCAGCGGGAACGGCACGGTCTTGAGCTCGTCGTTGGTCGCACGCCAGTTGAAGTGCGCGAACTCGTTGTCGATGGAGCCGCCGAGGATCTGCGTGTCGCGGTCCTGGAAGTCCTCGTCGAGCTTGCCGAACGCGGCGATCTCCGTGGGGCAGACGAAGGTGAAGTCCTTCGGGTAGAAGAAGATCACGCGCCACTTGCCCTCGTAGGACTGGTTGGTGACGGTCTCGAAGTAGTCCTCCGGCTGCTGGGCATTGACCGCCTGCAGGTCACCGCCCTTGAGTGCGGTGAGTTCGAAGTCGGGGAACTGGTCGCCGATGGTGAGAATAGCCATGTGATCCTCCTGAGGATGTGCCTGTGTCGGACGGACGAACCCGACTATGCCCCACTTCCTATGAGAGGTAAAGTCGATGAGAGGTAGATCACTCATAGGGTTGTGCAAATAATCATCGACTTCTGGTTATCGCCGGGCATAGACTCATCGACATGGCCGATCATCGGTTCGTTCCGAGTCTCATGCAGCTCCGGGTGTTCCTCGCGGTGGCGGAGCGGCTGCACTTTCGTAGCGCCGCGGAGGACCTCGGCATGAGCCAGCCCTCGCTGTCCCAGGCCCTGGCGACGCTGGAGGACGGGCTCGGTCTCCACCTGGTCGAGCGCAGCACCCGCTCCGTCCTCGTCACCCCCGCGGGTCACCGGCTCCTGCCGTACGCCCGGGCCGCGGTGACCGCGATGGACGCGGTGGCGGACGCGGCGGCGGGAAGCGACGGGCCGTTGTTCGGCTCGCTGCGCATCGGGGTCATCCCGACGGTGGCTCCCTATCTCTTGCCCGGGCTGCTGCCCGCACTGGGGGAGCGGTTCCCGGACCTGCGACCGAGGGTCGTCGAGGATCAGACGGCCAGGCTCCTGGACGGACTCCGGAGCGGCGTGATCGACCTGGCGATCATGGCCGTCCCCACGGACGCTGTGGGGGTGGCCGCCACGCCGCTGTACAGCGAGCCCTTCGCGCTCCTCGTGCCCGCGGATCACGAACTCGCGGGCAGAGAGGGGTTGCCCTTGGAGATCCTCGTCGACCAACCGCTGTTGATGCTCGACGAGGGGCACTGTCTGCGCGAACAGACGGTGGAACTGTGCCGCCGGGTGTCCGCCCCCGTGTTGGGCAGAGGGGAGTCCCGAGCCGCATCGCTGACCACCGCGGTTCGGTGTGTGGCGGGTGGTCTGGGCGTGACGCTCGTCCCCGAGTCCGCGGTCGGTCCCGAGACCCGGGATCCGGGGATCGCGGTCGCGAGGTTCGCTGATCCCGTCCCGGGCCGCACGATCGGATTGGTACTGCGCAGCGCCACCGCGGGAGCGGAAGCCTACGGCGAGTTCGGCAGAGTCGTCGCCGAGGTGGCCGTAGACCAGTTCGACGCGGCCCCGGTGTGACGAGTCCTCAGCTCACGTCCTCAGGTCACTAGATCGCCCACGGGGGACGCCAGGTCCTCCAGTGTGTCGACGGCGGCGAGGAATCTCGACCTGAGGCGCTGTGTGCGCTCCGTCCACTTCTTCTGGAACGCGACGAACTCGGCCCGACCCTCGCTGGTCTCCACCCGGATCGGTCGGAGCCCCCAGGAGGACAGATCGTAGGGGGAGGACCGCATGTCCACCTCCCGCGCGTCGAATGCCGCCGCGAGGGAGTCCAAGAGTAGTTCCCCCGGTGCTCCCGCCTCCACCGTCGCGGTGTGGGCGTAGATGTCCATTCCGGCGTGGAGACAGGCAGGCTGCTCCAGTCGGAGTTGGTCGTCCCGGGTCAGCGAATCCTGGTTTCGGGGGACGGCGGCATCGGTGAAGAAGCGGAAAGCGTCGAAGTGCGTGCACCGCAGGCGGGAACCTCGGACGACCTCGTCGATCCGCTCGTGTGGGAGCCGCAGGGGTACCCGGCCGTGCCGGACGTCCCCCTGTCCGGTCTCGTACAGCATCGCCCATTCGTGCAGACCGAAGCATCCGGTGGCGCCCCGGCGGGACGCGGTGGACGCGATCACGTCACGTGCCCGTGTGATCCTGCCGCCGGCGCGTCGCCACACCGAGGGTGCGTCGACCACGAGCCCCTCCCGGCCGGCCACACTCTCCCGGCGGTAGTGGCGCCAGTCCTGACGTTCGGTCAGGTGGGCGCTCTCCAGTAGGACACCCGGGCCCGGGTGCCACCGTCGGACGGTGGCGACGCTGGTGCGGTAGTAGGTGAAGAGGAAGTCGACGACCGGGTGTTGCTCGCCCCTGCGACGACGCTCCAGGTGGTCGGTGGTGAGACGGTCGACCCTGTCGTGGTGTCGCTGTTCGCGAAGGCGCCAGAGTTCTTCGGGAACGACGACCGGGGCACCGTCCCGATGACGGTCCCGTCGACGCGCGGAGGTCACGAGCGCTTCTTCCGTTTGGGGCGGTGAACCCGGGACTGCGTCGGACGTCGGGGTTGCGAGGGGCGGCGGGACCGCTCCGGCGGTGCGGGTGCCCTGCGGGCACGTGGCAGGACGATCTCCGGGCCGAACAGCGCGTCGATGACCCGCTCCGTGTCGGACCGGGAGGTGTCGACGATCTCGACCGTCATACCGGCCGAACGTGCCTGGTCGGCGACCTTGGCGACCTCGAAGGGACGGAGAACCGCGGCGACGACGCCGGCCCGGGCGTCGCCTCGACCGGTTCTCCCGGAGCGGTGGACGAGGTCGTCCATCGAGTGCGGTGGGCCCACGTGCACCACGTGTCCGATGCTGTCGATGTCGAGGCCCCGCCCCGCCAGGTCGGTGCTCACCAGGACCCTCACCGCGCCCGATGCCAGATCGGCGAACGCGGCCGCCCGGCGGGTGGGGGAGGCGGACCCCGCGACCCCGGCAGCGGTGACGCCGGTGTCGGCGATTGCCGAACGCAGGGGCTCCACGGCGTCCCGTCTGGGGACGAAGAACAGGCCACGGGTGCACCGTGCCGCCAGGCGGACCACCAGACGGTCCGGGTCCGGGGTCGAGAGCACCACCAGTCGACGAGGTGCCCCGGCCGCCTCGGAGTCGCCGCGGGTGGGGGCCGACGACGGGAGCGGTGAGTGCTCCACGCGGTGCACCCGGAGTCCCGGGCGTGTGCGTTCCAGAATCGACTCGATGTCGTCGTCGGCCGTGGCGGTGGTCGCCACGAGGCCCGCGCCGACGCAGTCGGCGAGAAGGGCCTCTGTCTGCTCGGCGAAGGACGGACCCAGCAGTTGATCGGCTTCGTCGAGCACCACCAGGTCCACACCGTCCAGGGACAGGGCCGAGGCGCGCACCAGGTCGGCGAGACGCCCGGGGGTCCCGACGGCCACGTCGACCGGAGCTATGAGCGCGCGCCGGTCCCGTTTGAGGGGTTGTCCCCCGACGAACGAGGCGATCTTCAGCCCGGCGCCCGCGCCCACCGCGGCGAGGACCTCGGCGTTCTGCTCGGCCAGTTCGCGAGTGGGGGCGACGACCAGGGCGCGGGGCCGGCCGGTCAGGCTCGGCGACCCGGCGAGGCGGTGGGCCACCGCGATGGCGAACACCAACGTCTTGCCCGATCCGGTGGGGGCGACGGCCAGGAGGTTCGCGCCCCCGACGGCATCCGCGAGGGCGGCGGCCTGGATCGGGGTGGGCGTCCCCGGAACCAGACCCGACACGGCGTGCCGGATCGGGACCGCGACTCCCAACTCCTCGAGCAGGCGGCCCAGTTCCCCGGGCCGCGGGCCGGTCAGGCCCGCACCTCTGAACGGTCGCCGCTCCAGAGGGTGTGGTAGCTCCCCTCTCGATCGGTGCGCTGGTAGGTGTGCGCGCCGAAGAAGTCACGCTGGCCCTGGATGAGCGCGGCCGGCAGGCGTTCGGTCCGGAGGCCGTCGTAGTAGGCCAGGGCGGCGGAGAACCCGGGTGCGGGGATCCCTGCGGTCACCGCGGTCGTCACGACCCGGCGCCAACTGTCCACGCAGTCGGACAGGGCCTCGGCGAAGTACGGCGCGGCGAGGAGTGAGGGGAGATCGCCGTTCTCGGCGTACGCCTCGCGGATGCGGTCGAGGAACGTGGCGCGGATGATGCAACCCCCGCGCCAGATGGTGGCGAGGTCACCGCGCGCCACTTCCCAGCCGTGCTCGGCGTTGGCAGCGGTGATCTGATCGAACCCCTGGGCGTAGGCGATGACCTTGGACGCGTAGAGCGCCTTGCGCACGTCCTCCACGAAATCGGGGCCGATCCCGGCGGGAGTGGATACGGAGCCCGCGGGCAGGGCCCGACCGGCTTCGCGCTGCGGAACCGAGCTCGAGAGGGCTCGCGCGAACACCGCCTCGGCGATACCGGTGACGGGGACGCCCAGGTCGAGAGCGGACTTGACGGTCCAGCGACCGGTGCCCTTCTGCCCGGCCCGATCCACGATCACGTCCACCAGGGCGGCGCCGGTCTCGGCGTCCACCTGGGCGAGGACCTCGGCGGTGATCTCGATGAGGTAGGAGTCGAGTTCGCCTGTGTTCCATTCGCGGAATGTATCGGCCATGGCGGCCGGCTCGATCCCGGCCACGCCCCGGAGGAGATGGTAGGCCTCGCCGATGAGCTGCATGTCCGAGTATTCGATGCCGTTGTGGACCATCTTGACGAAGTGACCCGAGCCGTCCTCGCCGACATGGGTACAGCAGGCGATCCCGTCGACCTTCGCCGAGATGTCCTCGAGCATCGGCCCGACGACCTCATAGCTGGAGGCCGGGCCGCCCGGCATGATGGACGGTCCCTCCAGGGCCCCTTCCTCGCCGCCGGAGATCCCGGCACCGATGAACCGGATTCCGCGCGCGGCCATGGCCTTCTCGCGCCGGATGGTGTCCGTGTACAGGGAGTTGCCACCATCGATGATGATGTCGCCCTCGTCGAAGGCATCGGCGAGCGCGTCGATCACTGCATCGGTCGGTGCGCCGGCCTGGACCATGACCAGTGCCCGACGGGGGGAACGCAGCGCTGCCGCGAACTCCTCGATCGTCTCGGTGCGGACGAAGTCCCCGTCATCGCCGTGCGCGCCGAGCAGTGCGTCGGTCTTCCCCGCGGAGCGGTTGTGGACGGCGACCGTGTACCCGTGCCGGGCGAAGTTGCGGGCGATGTTCGAGCCCATGACGGCGAGACCGGTCACACCGATATCGGCGGTTCCGGCAGTGTCGGAGGTGGGCGTCGCGCCTTCGCGTTCAGTACTCATGGTGTTCAGAGTAGTCGACGCCCTCCGGCCGGTCGGACCTGCGGTGATGGGTACCGACACTCACCGCGTGGCTGAACACCACCTGTGTTCTTGCTGACAGATCAGACGTGCACTGAGTGCACCGTTTGGCCGAACCGGGCGAAATCCCTTGGTTACGGACGGGTGTCTGTTGTAACACTTAATACCGGCCGGATGACCTGGGCCACTGCGGATCGGGGGGTCGGATCGCGGTGCCGGGACGTACTTCGTAGGGACGGACCGGCCGTGTAGAGGAACCGACTAGGGGGAAGACCAGACATGACCGGCTCAACGCTGCCCACGCAGTTGATGGGGACACGCACCGTGTTCGACGACACGGTCGAGGCGCTCGGCGGCTTTCGCGCGGGCTATCCCAAGTTCTACTCGATCGCTGATCTGGGCACGCAGTCGCGACGTCGGTGGGTGCCGCTTGAGCAGGCGGTCGACAGCGGGCGGGTGGAACTCATGTTCCGCAACCACTTCGCGGAGTCCGGCGATATCCGTTTCTCGACCTATCTCGTGGCGGAGGCATTCACCCACGGCGTCCTCGGCAGGGCCGTGGCCAGTTTCGTCACCATCGGCAGGGTGTGGGACACCGGCGCCGAGAACATGGCCGTGCGAACCGACATCGAGGGCGGCCTGGACTGGGCGGGCGTCCGCGACACCACCCTGAGGGTGCTGCCCGACGACCCCGTCGCGGGTTCGCCCGGCACCGTGATCCTGCCCTGCGAGCAGGCATTGGCGCAGTGGCTCGCCTGCCGGTCGCGCGCGACACTGACGACGGTGTTCGAGGGGCTGTCGGCGGTGAGCAACTGCAGTGTGGAGACGCTGTGGTCGATGGCGGGCGAGTGCGTCCTCGGCGCCGCGACGATCGTCCCCACGTTCGCGGAGACCAGTCAGGAGACCGGCTACCGTCGCGGGCAGATGGTCCTGCAGGCTCTCCACGACTCGGGCCTGGCGGTCCGGCGACGGAGCCGGCTCCCACGCACCCCCGGTGCCGGGCCGATCCCCGTGCGGGACCGCGGTTGGCGATCGGTCCGCTGAGCGTCGTAGGCGCGCTGCGCGTCGAGGGAGTCGCGACGGGCGCCCGTCCCCGCGGGTAACGTTCCGTCCCGGACGCCCGGGCACGCCGGGCCGGGGAAAGAGGTCGGATGTCCGAGGCGGCTCGTAGCGAATTCATCGACATGATCCGTTCCCATTCCGGGACCGGGTTCGGCGGCGGGATCGGGATGGAATACACCGAGGTGACGCCCGACAAGGTGGTCGTCACGGTGACGGTGGGGCCGCATCTCCACCAGCCCTACGGGATCGTCCATGGCGGTGTGTACTGCGCGATCGCGGAGGAGGTCGCGAGTATCGCCGGCGCGGTGTGGCTCGGTGGCGAGGGCAAGGTGGTCGGTGTCAACAACTCCACCGACTTCCTGCGCGCCGTCACGGAGGGCACCCTCACGGCGACGGGCACGCCCGTCCACCGCGGCCGCTCACAGCAACTCTGGCGGGTCGAGATCGAGGACGACCGGGGGCGCACCGCAGCGGTCGGGCAGGTACGGCTCGCGAATCTCCAGTAAGCGGGCAGGGAAGCGTCTGAGACCGGGAGAACTCCCTGGCAGAGAGAAAGACGCGCCCGGCGGGTGGATCCCGCCGGGCGCGTCGCCGTCTCGCCCCGGTCAGTCGGTCGTGGCCGAGGCGGACGCCGACTGCTGCGCCTCGACGCGGGACCGCTCGGCCGACTGGAATGCGGCCGCCTCGTCCGCAGCCACCCGCTCGATGGCCTGGCGCGCGTAGACCCACTGCTTGGTGGAGGTCAGCTGCGACCGGTGGTCGCCGCCCATGTGCATGCCCCACGAGAACATGGTGGTGATCCGGTTCTTGAAGCCGATCAGGTAGGCGAGGTGGACCACCAGCCACATGACCCAGGCGATGAAGCCCGAGATCTCGATCGGTCCCATCTTCACGACTGCGCTGTAGCGCGACACCGTGGCCATGGACCCCTTGTCGAAGTACTTGAACGGCTTCCGCTCGGCTGGGGTCCGGCCCTTCTCCACCTCGGCCATGATCTGCTTGGCCGCATATTTGCCGCCCTGGATGGCGACCTGCGCGACACCGGGCAATCCGTCGAGGCTCATCATGTCGCCCACGACGAAGATCTCCGGGTGACCGGGCAGTGAGAGGTCCTTGTTGACCAGCACGCGCCCGGCACGGTCGATCTCCGCATCCGTCTGGTCGGCGAGTTGCTTGCCGAGCGGGCTGGCCTTGACGCCCGCGGACCAGATCTTGCACGAGGCGTCGATCCGGCGGACCGAATCGTCCGGGTCCTTGACCTCGATGCCCTGGTAGTCGACGTTGGTGACCATGGCGTTGAGCTGGATCTCGACGCCCATCTTCTCCAGCCGAGCGCGGGCCGCGTTGCCGAGGTTGTTTCCGAACGGGGGCAACACGGCCGGGGCGGCGTCGAGGAGGATCACGCGTGCGGAGGCCGGATCAATGCGGCGGAAGCTGTCCTTCAGGGTGTGCTGGGCGAGCTCGGCGACCTGACCCGCCATCTCGACCCCGGTCGGGCCGGCCCCGACGATGATGAAGGTCAGCAGCCGGCGGCGCTCCTCCTCGTCGTCGATGACCTCGGCCTGCTCGAAGCAGCCGAGGATGCGGCTGCGCAACTCGAGCGCATCGTCGACGGTCTTCATCCCCGGCGCCCACCGCTCGAAGTGGTCGTTCCCGAAGTAGGACTGGTTGGCCCCCGCGGCGACGACCAGGCTGTCGTACTCGAGATCGAAGTCGATGTGTCCTGCCGAGGCGTGGATCCTCTTCCCGGCCACGTCGATCGTGTCGACATCACCCAGGACCACGGTGGCGTTCTTCTGATCCCTCAGGATGAGTCGCGTCGGCGGGGCGATCTCGCCCACGGAGAGGATGCCGGTGGCCACCTGGTACAGCAGGGGCTGGAACAGGTGGTGGCCGGTCCTGGCCACCAGGGTCACGTCGACGTCCGCTTTGGCGAGCTGCTGCGCGGCGAACAGACCGCCGAAGCCGGAGCCGACGATGACGACGCGGTGCCGGCGGCCGGCCGGTGCGGTGGCTGTGACCTGGTCGGTTGCGGGCTCGGTCATGGCGTCTCCTGATGAGGCTGGTGGGTTGAGGGGCTCGGTGGCCTCGTCGGTCTGGGGCCCGCGCGGGATGACGCCGGGCACGGGTCCCCAGGATAGTGCTCCGCCTGACCCCGTGCACAGGTAGCCGCACCGCACGCGGGTGGGTGGCCCCCCGCCGCGCCTGACCGGGCGGACGCGCAGGCGACGGTACCGTCCACTTGACGAGAGCCCCGGAGGGAGGGACAGGGTGGTCAGAGTCGAACCGCAGACCGTCGACCTCGAACGCTGGCCCGCGCTCGCGCCACCGTCCGGACCGGGGGGACAGCCCTCGGCGCTCGTCGCCCAGGCGCTCCGGCGGTCGGCGCGCGAGCTCGGGGTGCGGATCGACTACCCCGATTCGTCGGCGGCCGGAGAGTACGACGCCCCGGTGCGCGTGGTACTGCGCGAACCCGATCACTTCTGGGCCCGGCTGGCGGACGCTGGCGTGGTGGGGCTCGGCGAGTCGTTCATGGCGGGCGACTGGGCCACTCCGGACCTGTGTGCCGCCATCGCGGTGCTGGCCCCGTGGATCGCCTCGAACGCCGACTGCGCGCACCCTGGTGAACGCGCGTACGGCCGGGAGGGTCGCGGCCCCGCCGGTGGCGGTCGTCGGCGTGGCGGGCCGGTCGCCGTGGAACTGGAGGATTCGGTCCCCGGCGCGCTGACCTCGCTGTACACGGACGAGACGATGTCGACCGCGGGTGCAGTGTTCGCTTCCGGAGCGCGCACCCGTGCCCGGTTGGACGACGGGACCGAGGTGGTACGCCTCGAAGCGCCGGCGGCTCCGCCGCACCGCACCGACCTCGGCGACGCCCAACGCCGGGCCGCGGACACCCTGTTGACGCTGGCCGGGATCGGGGAGGGGACCCGTGCCCTGGTCGCCACACCGGGGTGGGGCGAACTGCCCATGAGGGCTGCCGAGCGCGGGGCGCACGTCCGAACCATGACATCGTCGACGGAGAGACTGGCGACGCTCGGGTCGAGGTTCACCGCGGCAGGTCTCGACGAGGAGATCTCGCTGTTCCTCGGAGCGCCGTCGGAAGTCGCGGGCGCGGTCGACTCCGTCGTCGCGGTGGACCCCGGCATCACCGCCGGATCCGCCGGGCACGCCGAGGTCCTCGCCGTGGCCGCCCGGCTTCTCGGCCCGGGGGGCCGTCTCGCCCTCCAGACGACGGTCTCACCGGGTCGGCCCACCCCGGCGGTCGTGGAGCTGGCCGCGTGGGAGTCCCGTTACGTGTCCGAGGCGGGGCCCCCGGTGGGGTGGTCGGAACTCGTCGAGATGGTCGACCGGGCGCCCTGTCTGACGCTCCGGGGGCGGGTGGAGATCACCGCTCATCATGCGGAGACCGTGCGCCTGTGGTCGGAGACGTTCGCGCAGCGCGGACGCGATGCCGCCGCGCTGGGGTTCGACGCCGTCTACCGACGGATGTGGTCGTTCCACCTGGCGGCCTTGGAGACCGGGCTCCGCAGTGGATGGGTCGAGTCGGTTCAGCTGCTCGCGACGGCCGGTGAGGCGGTCCGGCGGCGCGCGGACGGGCGCACGACATAGGGTTTGCCCCATGGGCAACATCCTCACCCCGATCGCCGTGTGGTTCGGCCGACAGGACGCCACCCGGGAGAACTCTCACCTTGTCGTGACGGTGGACCGGTGGCTCGACCGGGTCACCCGCGGGCGGGTGCCGCTTCTCCGGGTCGCGGGGCTGCCCACTCTGACCCTGCACGTCCCTGGTCGCAAGAGCGGCGCACCACGCAGCACGCCGCTGTTGTGCGCGTCGTGGGGGAACGGGCTGGTCGTCGTCGGGTCGAACTGGGGTGGGCAGAAGACCCCGGCCTGGGTCCATAATCTCCGGGCCGCCGCCGAGGGCGAGGTCGAGATCTCGGTCTACGGCGCGAGGCTGGTCGTGGACGTCCGTGAATTGACCGGTGACCAGCGGGACTCGGCATGGTCGGCGGCGGCCCGTGTCTGGCCGAACTACGAGATCTACGCTCGGCGCACCAGCCGCGAACTACCCGTCTTCCACCTCACCCCCCGTCTGTAGCCGCGGGGGCGGCCCCGGGTGGGGCCGGGGTCTGTAGTCACGTCCGCGCCGGGCGGCCCGGGTCATCCGCGACGGGCGACCATGTTCATCGCGGTGGCGGTGAGGATCGGATCCCCGTCCTGGTTGACCAGCGTGACATCGGTGGTGAGCACGCCGCGGTCCGGCTTGGTCCTGGACGGTCGGACCTCGGTGGTCTCGCAGAGCAGGGTCAGACGGTCGCCCGGCCGCAGCGGGCGCACCCACCTCAGTTCGTCGATGCCGGGGGAGGCCAGGCTCGCCACGCTGGTCAGGTAGTTGTCCGCGAACAGGCGCATCATCAGTGCGGCGGTCTGCCACCCGCTGGCGACGAGTCCGCCGAACGGGCCGGCGGCGGCCGCCTCGGGATCGGTGTGGATGCTCTGCGGGTCGTACCGACGCGCGAACTCCATGATCTCGTCGGCGTCGACCGACTCCTCACCGAACCGGTACCTCGCGCCCTCGGTGTAGTCCTCGAGGTACCTGTCGTCGATCGGGGCGGTGAACTCGTCGTACGTCTCGTCCTGCATCGTCTCTCCCACGTCGGTGTGTACGCTTTTTAGTTAATCACCACTCACCGACTGGAGGACGGAGATGGCGTACTTCGATCGCCTCGGGCCGGACAGATTCCGCCCGACCGAGCACGTGAGCGGAGCGTGGGACGAGTCGACCCAGCACATCGGACCCGCACTCGGTCTGCTCGTCCACGCCGTCGAGCTCGACCTGGCCGCTCGTCGCGACAATTCCATGGTGGTGTCCCGCCTGTCCTACGAACTGCTCGGTGTGGTGCCGATGGACATCATGGACATCCGGGTGGAGGTCGTCCGACCGGGGCGCACCATCGAGTTGGTCGAGGCCACCTGTGGGCACGGCGAGCGCACCGGCATCCGACTGCGGGCGTGGCTGCAGCAGCCCCGCGATACCGAGGCGATCGCGGGCGCCGGATTCGCCCCGATCCCGCCGCCGGAGCGGATGGAGCCGTGGGACCCCACCACGATCTGGCGCGGGGGGTACCTCGCCTCGGTCGAGGTCCGGCGGATCAGCGACGGCCCCGGCCGGTCGCGGTACTGGGTCCGTACCGGCGTCCCACTCCTGACCGGCGAGGATGTCAGCGCACTGGCGCGGATGGCCGCTCTGTTCGATATCGCCAACGGGATGGCGGTCCGGGCCGATCCGACGTCGGTGCACTATCCGAACATCGACCTCACCGCGCACCTCACCCGCCCGCCGGCAGGCGAGTGGTTGGGGTTCGACACACGCGTGACCTTCGGGCCCGGCGGGCTGGGGCTGACGTCGAGCGTGATCCACGATGAGGCCGGACCGTTGGGGACCGTCGCCCAGTCGCTCACAGTCCGACCGTGAGCTGTCGGAGATAGCACCGCATGCCGGAGCCGGTGTCGGGGTCGCGGTCGGAGAACCCGTGCCGTTCGTAGAACCGACGGGCACCGGCGTCGTTGGTGTCCACGTTGATGAGTATCTCCTCGCTGCCGCGGGACCGCACCTCGTCGACGGCGCGGGCCAGCAGCGCGGTCCCCACCCCGTTCCCGCGGAGGTCATGACGGACGTAGAGTTCCTCGAGCTGTGCCAGCGGACCGTCCCACAGGGGGGTGGGGCGCAGGGTGAGGAACGCGAACCCGATGTCCGCCGTGTTCTCGCCGCCGATATCCGAGCCGACTCGAGCGAGGACCGCCAGGACGTCGTCCCGGCGCAGCAGGTACTCGAATCGGGCGGCGGCGGTGGGGCCGTCCGGGGTCTGTGCGCCGAATTCGGTGTTGAAGTCGAACAGCAGGCGCCCCAGTGACTCCGCGTCCGCGGGCGTGGCCATGCGGATCTCCGCCGGTTCGGCAGGACGCGCCGGGGCCTGCGCAGTGTCCTCTACAGATGGTGCGGCCGTGTCGAGTAACTGGCGCAGGCGGTCGAGATCCTCGGCCACGGCGGCGGCGTCCTTCTCGAACTCGTGGTCGTCGCCGTCGGTCCCGCGCAGGGTGAACACCACCTCGCTCCCGTGCGGGTGGGGGAGGACCCGCAGCGGGTTGAGGGTGACCGTCCCGTCGGGGAGTGTGACCTCGTGGTCCAGGACACCGAACGCGTTGGTGGGCGCGAACCGGACGCGGACCTCGCCCATGGGGGAGTTGACGACGAGAATGTCGCCGTCGGATCGCACCTCACCCGCCGCGAGTCCGGCCGCCCACGACGGCAGGTGGGCGGGGTCGGCGGCGAGGGCGTAGACCTCGTCGGGGGAGCGGCGGATGACCACGCCCAGGTGCCGGGTGCGCATGGGACGAGTATCCGCCGCGTCCGCCGTCCGCGCCAGGGTGCAGCAGAGGCAAAGTGGTCAGACTGTGGCGCGGGTGGTCGGGATGTGGCGCGGGTGGTCAGGGAGTGGCGGGTTCGTCGTAGCTGCCCTGGCCGGCGATGCTGGTGACCGTCGTCAGGAGGAAGACGGAATCGGCGAGCGCGGTGACGGCGTGGCGGTGGTGGGTGAGTGTGTGCAGTTCGCCAGCGGCGATGTCGGTGTCCCCCTCGCCCGTGACGCGGACGGCGCCCTGGAGGAGGTAGAGGCTCGCGGCCGGGGGAGAGTTGTGCTCCTCGAGTTCGGTGCCCTCCGTCAGGGCGAGCAGGGACTGCCGGAGCGGCCCCTCGCGAACGAGGATCTCGGCGTGGCGTCCGTGTGCGGACTCCTTCGCGCGGGCGAGGATGCGGTCGGCGGTCTCGGTCACATGGTTCATGGTGGAACTCACTGCCTCTCGGTGTGAACTGCCTCTTGGGTCGCGTGGTCCGCACCCTACGCCAAGACGGCGACCGCCGCGCAGAGCATGATCGTGGCGGCCACGACGGCGGTGGCCAGCGTCCGGGTGGCGGCGCCGGGGAGCCGGGTGTGTCCGGCCATGACCACGCCGACGGCCAGGGCGACGCGCGGGGGCGAGACGATGATGGCGAACGACCCGCCGACGTTCTGGCCGGCGAGAGTGACGAGGCTGTCGGCTCCCAGCCCGGTCGCGGCGCCGGAGGTGGCGGAGGAGAACATGGCCGCCGCGCCGGTGTTGGTGCCGGTGAGGTAGCCGCCCAGCGCCCCGATGGCCGGGATGCCGGCCAGTGACGCAGGTCCGAACCCGGACGCGAGATCGGCGAGGTGGGCGGCCATCCCGGCGGCGGCCATGACGACGCCGATGGACATGAACACGATGGCGTTGCCCGCTACGGGGACCCACGTCGCCAGCGCCGTCCGGACCAGGTTTGTCACGGGCGGGCCCGGTGTGGTGTAGACGCGGAGCGCGACGAGGGCCGCGACGTTCACCCAGAGGGCGGGGGAGGTGAGCCATCCCGTCCCGGCCGGGGCGCCGGCGAGGGCGAGCACGGCGCTGGCGCCGAGGATCCCCGCGAGCAGGACCGCGAACGGGATGAGTGCGCGCCCGAGCTCGGCGGTGACCGCGGGGAGAACGCCGTGCCGGGCGCGCCCGACCCCCAGGAGGAGGGCGATCACGGCGGTCGAGGCGAGGATGCCCGACGGGGGGACGCCGACCGCCGCGTTGGCCGCGACGAGGGCGGCCCACTGGGTCACGACGACGGCGGCGCCGAGAACCACGTGGTGCGCGGAGGGCCGGGTGGAGACGACGACGAGGACGGTCGTCATGCTCACGAGGAGGACCGGCAGGGTCAGGAGAGCCGACCAGTATCCGAGTTCCGCGACGTCCTGACCGCCGAGCTCCGCGGCCACGAGGGTGCCGGGGCCGAGGGAGCCCCACGGGACCAGGACCAACCCGAGCAACCCCGTGACGACGGCCTTCACCGGCGACAGTCCCATCCGGACGAGAAGCGGGGCGGTGATCACCACGCCGAGTCCGAAGCCGGTGACCGACTCCATGAACGGGGTCAACCCGAAGACCAGCAGCAGGATCGCGGGCACCCGGTCGTCGCCGGAGCCGACTCGTTCGAGCCATCCGGCGATGTGATCCCTGCTCCCGGTCGCCGACAGGGCGGTGGCCAACAGGACGCCGCCGAGGAGGATGAGAGCGACCTCGAGGACCGTCGGCCCGAGTTGCGCCAGTGAGGCGAGGACCTCGTCGTCGTCGGGCCGGAAAACGGTGATCGCACCGACGAGCGCGGCCACCAGGCCGGCGCTTCCCGCCAGGAGAGAGGGGGAGCGGAGCGCCAACAGGGCCAGGACCACCACGACCGGCGCGACGGCGGCGCCGGTCTGCACGAGAGCGCTCACTGCACCCAACCTACCCAGGCGGCCCGGGGCCAGCGGTTGCGAGAGCGCCGGACGGCGAGCAGCCTCGTCACACAACTGCGGGCGCAACCGCGGGCGTGTGAGACGTCGACGCGATCCGCGGCCGACCGCCCGAGACACCGACGGAGAGGAGCACCGTGGACGCCACCGAAGTCGCCGACCGGGTCCACCGCCTGGCGCATGCCCACGTCAACTGTTATCTCGTGGAGGACGAGGACGGGGTGACCCTCGTCGACGCCGGCCTGCCGAGCATGTGGGACCTCATGACCGAGACACTCCGTCGGCTGGGCCGTGGTCCCGCCGACGTGCGGGCTCTCGTACTCACCCACGGGCACTTCGACCACGTCGGCTTCGCACGGCGCGCCCGGGTCGAGCTGGAGGTGCCGGTGCTGGTGCACCCCGCTGACGGACACCTGGCCGCGCACCCCTACAGCTACACACCCCAGCGCAACCGCTTCCTGTACCCGTTCACCCATCCCCGGTCGCTTCCCGTGCTCGGAAGGATGGCCATGGCCGGCGCTCTCACGATCAAGGGGGTCGAGGACACCGAGGAGCTACCGGTGGGTCCCGCTCTCGACGTCCCGGGTCGTCCCGTGGCGATGTTCGCCCCCGGGCACACCGGAGGACACTGCATCCTGCACCTACCCGACCGGGACACGGTCCTCAGCGGGGACGCCCTGGTCACCCTGGACCCGTACACCGGCGCCACGGGACCGCAGATCGTCGCCTCGGCGGCCACGGCCGACACCGCCCGCGCGATGGAGTCTCTCGGCCCGGTCGCCGCCACCGGGGCCTCGACCGTCCTGCCCGGCCACGGGGACCCCTGGACCCACGGAGTCGACGCCGCGGTCGGACACGCCCGCGCCGTCGGCGAACACTGAACCGCGCTGCGGGCCGCGGACCAGGGGATAAGCGCGCAGCCGCTGTCGCTAGTGGCTACGAAGTCCGCGATAGGAGGTGAGGGTGGGCCTGATGGCGCGGTCGGCGAGTGCCCCGGTGACCGCCGCGAACACCGCCTTGTGGCCGACGTCGACGGCGAGCTCACCGCGGGGCCAGGCTGCCGGCGGCGCGCCCACTCCGGTGGCGTTCTCGACGGTCTGGTCGACACTGAGGCGGACCGCGGTGTGCCAGGCGCTCGCGGACACGCCCCGGATGCCGGTGGCAGCCCAGACGCCCCGTAGTGCGCCGAGCGACGCCGCGGTGCCGAAGTGCATCAGGTGGTTCCACACCATGGGCTTGTCGCCGTCGTCGGGGGACCGTCCGAGCACGGTGAGCAGGGCGCGGGCAGGCACATAGGAGTCCGGTCGGCGGGTGACCAGCTGCTCAGCCTTCTCGGTGACGATCATTGCCGCGCCGCCCGCGAGCCCGGCGGCGGCACCCTTGCCTGCGGCGCGGAGCAGTTCGGCTCGTCTGTTCCCTGACGTCACGACTTCCTCCTCGGGGCGGTGGGTCTGCGGGGTGGTGGCACCACCGTAGACCCGAGGAGGGGACGCGTCCATCGAAGCGCCCCGGCGAGGTGCGGCCCGAACGCGCCGGGAGTTCCGCGGCGGACGAAGGCCCGGGATCCGAGGCGTACGTTGGACGGGGACGGAGGCCCCGACGAGGAAAGGTCCGAGACATGTCAGACGACGCCAGAACACCTGAACGCATCGTCGCCGACCTGATCGAGAAGTCCCCGATCTGCATGATCACCACCGTCGGGGCAGACGGTCGGCTGATGGCGCGGCCCATGACCCGCCAGAACTCCGACTTCGACGGATCGATTCGGTTGCTCGCACCCCGTCACGGCGACCTCCCGTCGGAGATCGAGACGAACCCGCAGGTCAACGTCTCAGTTCAGTCCTCGGACGGGTTCGTCTCCGTCGCCGGACGGGCGGTCGTGGACGACGACCGTGACGCGGTGGCCGAGCACTGGAATGCCGCCGTCGGGGCGTGGTTCCCCGAGGGGCCGGAGTCCGCCACCTCGGTACTGATCCGTGCCGACTCCGCCGAGTACTGGGACTCCAGCGGCTCGCGGATCGCGCACATCGCCTCCTTCGTCCGCGCAGCGGTGTCCCGTGATGAGGGAACTCCCGACATGGGAACCAGCGGCACCGTCGAACTCTGAGTCCCGACGGTTCGGAGAGGCGGAGGTCAGGGGAGAGCTGACGGGACGCGAAGCCGCGGCTTCAGCTGATCCGGAGAGGGTTCGTCGCCCCGCTCGACGGTGGCGATGAGTGCGTCAGCGTGGGAAACCAATCCGGTCGCATGGATCCCGTGAGGCGCGGGGCCGCTGTCGTGGCCGATACGTTCGGCGGCACGGGCGAGCAGCGACAATGCCCCCCTGGTGTTGCCGCGCTGGATATGGGTGATGCCGACTGCCAGCTGGGCCAGGCCCTGCCAGAGCATGCGCTCGTCGTCGGGACTGGCCTTCCAGGCGCCCTCGAGAACTTCGTGGGCATTGAACGCGAGGCCGCGGTCCAGCAGTTCCTGTGCCCATTCCAGCGATCGGGCGGGGGGCAGATCGAGATCCTCGGGGATACGCTCGACGCCGACGCTGCCGATCGGCAACGGCCGACCGAGTTCATCGCGTGGGCGCGAATTGCGCGCGCGGCCGTCTTCGTCGCGATCGCGGTCCATGCCGGGTGGGGTGCGCATGGCGCCATCGTCCCATCTGGTGACGGCGGTCGGCCACCTCGGACACGGGCCCCGATCGTGACACGTCGCGCGCGCCCTTTCCTCCGCGCGCTTCGTAGGCTTGTCCCATGACGTTGCATCATGTTCGACGCGGGCAAGGTAGCCCTCTACTTCTCGTGCACGGACTCGGCGCGGGGTGGCGATCGTGGGAACCCATCATCGACGATCTGGCAGCGCGTCGCGAGGTCATCGCGGTCGACCTGCCGGGTTTCGGCGAGTCCCCACCGCTGGAGGGTGAGGTGTCCATAGCGGCGCTGGCTGACGCCGTCGCCCGGTTCATCGAGGAGTCGGGTCTGGACGGGGTGTCCACGGCCGGACAGTCGATGGGTGGGCGGATCGTTCTCGAGCTGGCCCGGCGCGGCGTCGGTGGCGACACCGTGGCGCTGGACCCCGGCGGATTCTGGAGTGATCGCGAGCTGGCGATCTTCAGCGCCACCCTGCGGCCGTCGATCGCCCTGGTCAGCGCTGTGCGCGGAGCGCTCCCGGGACTCCTGGGCAATCCGATGAGTCGGACCGTCTTGCTGGCGCAGTTGTCGGCGCGGCCATGGGCGCTGTCGGCACAGACCGTGCTGCCTGACGTGGCCGGGCTGGCGGACGCACCGGCGACGGGCCCGGCGATGGACGCGCTCACGAAGGGCCCCCCGCAGCAGGGTGCCCCCGCGGGCACGGTCCCGGGACGGGTCACCATCGGGTGGGGGCGTCGCGATCTGGTGACACTCCCGGCCCAGGCCCGGCGAGCCGCCCGCGCGTTCCCCGACGCGACACTGCACTGGTTCGATAGGTGCGGTCACTTCCCGCAATGGGACGCGCCCCGGGAAGCGGCTCGGCTCATCCTGGACCGGACCAGCTGACCCGGCGCATACCGCCGTCGTGGCGTCATGACCACCATGGGCGGTTGCGCCCGCACGATGCTCTGCCACCATGGGCTGATGATCCGTCACACCCGCGACCGGGGGAGACCGCCATCAACGTGGTGGAGTAGCCCACCGCGTGGCGAGGGCGGAGAAGCCCGGGAGCCGGACAGCCGGGCCGGACGATGAAACACCTCGCGTCCGCCACTGCACTGAGTTCGGCTGCATTGAGTTCGGCTGCACTGAGTTCCGCTGCGCTGAGTTCGGTGCTGAGAATGCGAAGTACGTTCCGCCGAGGGATGTGGACGACCGAACTGCGGATGCACGTGGATGCGGAGACGGTGTGGTCAGTCATCACCGATGTGCAGACCTGGCCGCGATGGGGGCCCACCGTCTCGGGGGCGCGGATCGACGGTGACTCCGGCTTGAGGGCCGGTACGCGAGGGACTGTCAGGACCGCGGTGGGGCTGTCCCTGCCCTTCGAGATCACCGAGTTCGTGGAGGGGCGGCTCTGGGCGTGGAAGGTGGCAGGAGTGAGCGCTACCCGGCACGAGGTGATCGAGGTACCGGGTGGTTGTGTCCTCAGCTTCGGTGCTCCGGTCTGGGCGGCGGGATATCTGCCGGTGCTGGCGATCGCACTGCCGCGCATCGAACGGATCTCAGTCGAACGAGCGCACCTTGAGGGGTCGGCGTCGGAGGGGGCGTGGATCGCGGACCAGGACGGTGGCATGTGACCATCGCGCCGATGGGGATGGGACAGCGAGATTCTTGATGGGAAAGTGCGTTATCCGATTCTTCGGAGATCATGGGCTGCGGAACCCGTCGTCCCGGAGCGCCCGTCGCTGCTCGCGGAGTATCTGTTGGCGTTGTGTAGCTAGTTGCCGTGGCCGTTGAGGTTATTGAGGATTTCTTCAGTGGCCGCGCCCGGTGGTATGGCGACCATCATTTGATCGCCTCGCAGTTCGCCTTGCACTCGGACAGCGGAGACAATCTCATCGCCGACCTTCATGACGAGTCGAGTTTGGTCTCCAGCCTGGGAAGCCTCGTTCGTCAATTTGCGAGCCACAGTTGCTCCGTCATTGTCGAGTGTCACGTTGATCATGTCGAACTCTCCAGAAGACGGTGCACTGCTGGCGGAGTCGACGCCTATGCGCTCAAACGCCGCGGGGGCGACGAGGATGTGTTCGTCATTGAGAGGGATGCACTGTGGGTCTGACCCGGGGGCGCATGTCTGGGAGATAGCTAGTTCTAATGTGCCCGAAGCCGCGGTCGCCGCCTCGTTCGCGGCCGGTGGTGCAGATGTTGGTTGCTCCCCGTCCGTGCCTTCGGGTGAACAGGCGGTTAGCGCCGCTAGGAGCGTGATGACGAGGGCGTGCTTTTTCATGAGGCGAGTCCGGGCATCTTCCTGCTGGTGGGGCACTGCTTACGGAGGCTGATCCTTCTTGGGCACCCTACTGATGTGCAGGGTCGGGAGGGGCCATTCACGGCGTTCACGATCGTTGCTGTTCGTGAGTCGAACTGTGCTGTCGCAGCCCTCGATGATCAGGGCTGTTGGTGCTTCAGGGCGATGTAGTCAGCCATAGGCGCTCCGGAGCGTGCTGCGTGCTGGGCGATGATGCCGGGGCTGTAGCCGAGGAGGTCGATCAGGCTGCGGGCGTCGAGTTCTTGACTCAGGTCGCGAAGAGTGGCGTTGCGGGCCCGAAGAGCGTCGATTCCGAGAACTTTGAGGCGTTTGGAAAGTGTCCCTGGATGGAGGTGTTGACCTGCGGTTCGACCGGGGAAAAGCCACGGTGTATCGGCGTTGGGTGTTCTGGTTTCCGGGGTTGGAGAGCTGGTTCCAGAACAGTTCGGTGAGGGCTTCGGGGACTTGCGCGGCGTGGGTGCCGAGTGTGATGCGCATTCCTTCGGGAGCGGCGATGAGGCGGTCTCGGCGCAGCATGACGATCTTGTTCAAGGGGTGGGCCCAGAGCAGGAGGATGAGTCCGGCGACGCGGGTGGCCGGGATGACGTTGCGGTGCTCGAGGCAGTTCCGAACGAGCTGGATACGCTCGGTCTGGGTGATCATGGGCGTGGTCTGGGCCTTACGAAACGGCACATCAAGTGTCCCTTTGGGGTGCCCTTGCTGGTTATTGAGCCATCGGGCGAAGTTGCGGATGTGTTTGCGCGTACTGGGGCCGTCGCTGAGGTAGTCGTCGATGTGGTGCTGGCGCATCTCGCCTGCCGGTACGTGATGATGTTTGTGCAGCCAGATCAGGAATTTCCCGGCCTGGGTGATCTCCTGCTTCGCGGCGTGGATGACGGTCTCGAGGTTGGTGCCGGGGTCTGTGGCTTTGGCGCGGATGCGGTTGAGGTGCTGCCAAGTTGCGTAGCGTTCAATGAGCTGGCTGGTGCCGTCGTCGGGAAGGTCGGCGATTCTGGTGGCAAGCCATTGTTCGAAACGCACGAGAGTCTCGTTGCCGCGTTCGGGGATCATGCGGTGGTGGGTGAGCAGGGCACGCAGGTGATCGACGGCTCTGGAGTCAGGAAGCTGGTCAAAGGCGTCGTGGGTCAGTGGAAGTTCGCGTTCACCGATCGCCTCCAGGAGGGCTCTGGCCTTGCTTCCGCGCATGTAGGTGTAGATGCTCTCTGGCCGTTCGCTGCTGGTGAGCAGGCCGATGAGGCGGTGGAGCCGGAGGTCGTCGCCGGGTTTGAGAACCGCGTCGAGGTCGTCGTGCAGGGCGCAACGGATGCAAAGGCCGGCGCGAAACCGTTCGGCTTCGCGGTGGCAGCGGGTGCAGGTCAGGGCGGTGGTGATGCGGGCGCAGTCACGGCATATGGGCTGATTGTCGGGGGAGCGGCCGGGGAGCATGCGGTGCTCGGCGCAGTCTGGGCAGGTGCCGTAAGTGTGGGTGGCTTCGGTGAAGCAGCGTCCGCAGATAGCTCCGTCGGGCCAGTGGAGGCGAATCTTGGCGACCTGCTGGTGGCAGCGGTCGCATCGGTGGTCCCCGGTCGAGCGGGGGCGGCCACGTTTGTGCTGTTCGGCGAGGCCGGTCACGGTGGGTGGCCGTGCGGATCCGTTGCCGCCGGTGGCGGGCCTACCGGTGTGGGCCATCGTCGTCGAGGATGCGGGCGCGGACGGGCCGGAAATCGCGCAGGTCGGCGATGTCGTCGCCGGATGCGGCCTGTTGTTGGCGGCGGGTTCGGGCGTCGGCGGCGGTGTAGGTGATCAGGTCGTTGGGTGTGACATCGAGGGCGTCGCAGAGAGCGACGAGCACCTTGAAGGAAATGCGCTCGGGTTCCTGGGCGACGATGCGCCAGACGGCGTTGGGCGTCAGGGTGATGCCGCGTTCGTGCAGGAGCTCGGCGAGGTCTTTGGCGGTGTGCACGCCGCGACGTGCCATGATCTCGGGGACCCGCCAGGTGTAGCTGATGTCGCGTTTACTCATGAGTTCTTCTCCGATGCGGGTAGCCCGAGCGCTGCACTGATGGTGCGCTCGTGTGCTCGTTCCAGGGCCAGGCGTTGGTAGTCGGGGGAGGGCAGCGAGTAGATGGACGTCGTCGCGGCGTGTTCGTGGCCGAGCTGGAGCTGGACGAAGGTGACATCGAAGTTGTCGCCGGTGATCAGCTGGGTCGCATACGAGCGGCGGAAGGAATGCAGGTCGAGTCCGGGAGGGAAACCGAGTTCGTCGACGAAGGACCTCAGCCGGCCGATCAGGTGCGAGGCACCGACCAGGGCGCCGCTACTGGTGGGGAAGCAGTCGGTGACAGGGTGCCCGTACCGCGGTAGCCCGTGGCGGATCCACTGGTCGATCATCTCGGCCGACCATGGCCACACGGTCAGCACGGAGCGCACCTTCTTCGCAGAGCCGCGGTGCGGCTTTCCCCAGCGCACGCGTAGGACGCCATGGTCGCCGAGATAGGGGGCCCGGCTGTTGCGGGAGAAGTCCACCACCTGGAGATGGCGCAGCTCATTGGATCGCAGTCCCCAGCTGTAAGCGGTCTTGAACGCGATGGCATCGCGCCACGCTGCAACGGCTCCTTTGCGGCCGGAGTCCAGGATTCGCTCGACCTCGAGGTCGGCCAGATCGAACAGGGCCTGCAACTCGTGCTGGGTGAATGGGCGCTTGGCCGGGCGTGCCTCGGTGGGCTCGGAGTGAGTGACGCGGTTGAGTTCAGTCACGACCTGGGCGAAGACTCGACCGAACTGGGTCGCGCTGAGATCGGACCAGTCGTAGCGCGGATCGCAAGCAAAATCGCAGAACAGCTTGATCGCGCCTTGGTAGGAGCGCACAGTCCCGTGCGAGAGGTTCCGCACCGCACGGGCGTGAGAGAAGAAATCGTCGGCGTCAGCCAGAGTCCATTCCCACGGATAATGCCCCGAGAAGTCCACGAGATTCAAAACCGCTTTGCGGCGGGTGCCGATCGTGGCCGCCGCGAAGTCCTTTGCCCGCTGCTGGCGGGCCCACCCGTCCAGGACGCTTTCCAGGAAGACGTCCGGGTCCGGGGCCTGGTCACCGAAAACAGCGAACGTTACGTTGTCGTCGTCGTGGGTCATGGTGACCCTCCTCAAAGCCCCGAACGTGATTGCGAGTTTCGCACACAGATTGCTTTAACCGCAATGGGCGACAAGGAAACGCCAGCTCAGGGGTGCTCTGTGCCCGCTCGAAACAGACCTCGCCCATGGCGAGCACGTCGCCGCGGCCTGCCGCACCAACGCAAGCGATATGCAGGTCGGGGCTAATTCCGGGAAAGGGTCAGATGCTTACCCGAGCCTTCACTATGTGCGGAGAGCGCAGATAGGGTCCTTTCGACTTTACATAATGTAGATTATCGGCACTTCGGGAGTGGGTGGTCCGGTGAGAACCTTCCGGAGTTCGCCACCATCCGCCGTGCGCACTGCTACGAATGGTCACTGAGGCGACACCGTGTCGCTCGGTAGAGAAAGGTGCGACATCATGCGCGGATCAGTCGAGAACGCTTTCATGCTCATCCACAACCCTCTGGTGGATCTCTACCAGTGGCTCCTCAGTGTCCTCCCGTCGGACATGGCCTGAGTTCCCCGGCGGCGATCCGTCGCCGCCGTTCGTTGCGAGGCCCCGGGTCGTGGATATGGTCGGTTTACCGCCCGAAGGCACCCCGGGGTCTCGCGGCATCTATCCGCTGCCGCCTCCGTGGGGTCCGCCTAGTCGGCCCCGATTCGACACAGTGACGTTTCGCGGGTGGGTGTCCCCGACGCAGTGTGTCCGCTGGGTCATCCGCCCAGAGCCGCCGGCTGCCTGTCAGTCCACGGCAGCGCCTGTTCGAGCTGGCCGGCCAGACGCAGCAGCATCGACTCGCCCCCGAGTCCGGCGGTGAAGTGCACCCCCATGGGGACGCCCTCGGGTGTCCAGTGCAGCGGAAGCGACAGCGCCGGCCGACCGGTCAGGTTGGCCAGCTGGGTGTACGGCACCCAGCTCAGGTTGGCGTCGATGAGCGACTCCACGAATCCCGAGTGTCGCAACAGCGGAGCTGTGCGCGTCGCGAGCAAAGCGGTCGCCGCGCGACGCGCGAGCGGCGGGGTGTCCAGCGTGCCGATGTGGGGCGGGAGATCTGCGAGCGTCGGCGTCATGAGCAAGTCGTAGCCCTCGAAGAAGCTGGTGAGTTCGCCGACGTACTGATCCCGCCGCATCACGGCATCGAGATAGTCCACGCTGCTCTGCGCCCGGCCGAGTGCCGCCACGATCCGCGTGTCCGTCTCGAAGTCCCGGTCGGCGCACCCCGTCCGGCGCTTGGTGTCCTCGACCGACCACGCGAGGTAGGCGAACCAGCTGGTGAGGAAATCGCGGGCCAGAGCCAGGTCGTCCACGGGTTGTGACTCGAGGATGTCGACGTGGTGGCCGAGATCCTCGAGCGCTCTGGCAGCGGTCTCCACAGCGGCGAGAGCCTGAGGGTGGGGTGAGGAATTGATCGAGGACGCGGTGCACACGCCGATCCGCAGACGTCCGGGGTCCGCCCCCACCTGGGACCGGAACGACTCCGACGGGGTGGCCGGGACGTACGGCCCGCCCGGCTCCCCTCCCATCAGGACGTCCAGCATCGCAGCCGAGTCGCGAACCGACCGCGAGATGACGCCATTGGTGGCCGCGCCGTGCATCGCCTCGCCGCGCGCGGGCCCCATCGGGACCAGTCCGCGGCCGGGTTTGAGGCCGACGAGCCCGCAGCACGCGGCCGGGATGCGGATCGAACCGCCGCCGTCGCTCGCCCC
>NZ_JAALDN010000155.1 GCF_014144855.1 Dietzia maris
GATCGTCCACGGCATGTGGCTCTCGGCCGCCGCGCAGCACGCGGTGCAGGCCTCGGACGGGAAGACCCCCGCCCTGCGGATCGCCGGCTGGACCGCCCGCATGCTCGCCCCGGTCCGTCCGGGCGACCACATCAAGGTCCGTGCCGTGCAGACCGGCCGCCACGCCGGCGGCCAGGTCCTCGAGGTCACGTGCACGGTCGACGGCGCCACCGTCATGGCCGCCACCGCGCTGACCGAGGCCCCGCGCACCGTCTACGCCTTCCCCGGCCAGGGCATCCAGGCCAAGGGGATGGGCATGGAGGGCCGCACCCGCTGCCCCGCCGCCCGCGAGATCTGGGACCGCGCCGACAAGCACACCCGCTCCGCCCTCGGCTTCTCGATCCTGGCGCTCGTCCGCGAGAACCCCACCGAGGTCACCGTCCGCGGTGAGGTCCACCGGCACCCCGACGGCGTGCTCTACCTGACGCAGTTCACCCAGGTCGCCATGGCCTGCCTGGCGGTGGCGCAGCGCGCCGAGCTCGAGGCCGACGGCCTGCTCATCGAGGACGCGTACTTCGCGGGTCACTCGATCGGCGAGTACGACGCCCTGGCCGCCATCTCCGGCGTGCTGGCGTTGGAGCCGCTGCTGGAGATCGTCTTCCAGCGCGGGTCGACCATGCACCAGCTGGTGCCGCGGGACGCCCAGGGCCGCTCGGACTACCGCATGGCCGCGATCCGCCCGTCCCAGATGGGGATCTCGGATGACGAGGTCGCCGACTGGGTGGCCGGCGTGTCCCGCGAGTCCGGCGAGTTCATCGAGATCGTCAACTACAACCTGGCGGGCTCGCAGTACGCGCTCGCCGGGACCGTCGCCGGGTGCAAGGCACTGGAGAAGGCCGTGGAGCGGGAGCTCGCGGTCTCGGGCGGCAAGAACGCCTTCATCCTGGTGCCCGGCATCGACGTGCCGTTCCACTCCACCGTCCTGCGCGGAGGCGTCCCGGACTTCCGGGCCACCCTCGACGAGCTGATCCCGCACGACATCGACATCTCGGTGCTCGTGGGTCGCTACGTGCCGAACCTCGTGCCGCGCCTGTTCAGCCTCGAGCGCGACTTCGTGCAGGAGATCGCCGATCTCGTGCCGGCCGAGTCGCTGGCCGAGGTCCTCGCGAACTGGGACGAGTGGGCCGCCACCCCCACGCGACTGGGTCGCCTGCTGCTCGTGGAGCTGCTGGCCTGGCAGTTCGCCAGCCCGGTCCGGTGGATCGAGACCCAGGAGCTGTTCTTCACGCCCGTAGAGCGTGGCGGACTCGGTATCGAGCAGTTCATCGAGGTCGGTGTCTCCAACGCCCCGACCGTCGCGAACCTCGCCTCCAAGACCCTCGACCTGCCCACGCACCGCGGCCCCCGGGCCCAGGTGATCAACGTGGAGCGCGACTCGGCGACGTTGTACGGCACCCTGCCGCCCAGCGTGGAGGTCGACGACGACGAGCTGGACGCCGGCGACGGCTCCGCCTCCACCGGCTCCACCACCACTGGTTCGACCAACACCGCGGCTGCCGACCAGGCAGCCCCCACAGACCCCGCACCGGCCGTCAACACCCCCGGCACGGCCGGTGCGGACCGATCAGACGCGGCTCCGGCCGCGACCGCCGCCCCCGGTGCACCCCGCCCGGACGACCTCGAGTTCGGCGCGCCCGC
>NZ_JAALDN010000156.1 GCF_014144855.1 Dietzia maris
CGATCCGGTCGCCCGGGTAGACGTTCGAGATCCCCGCCCGCAGCAGCGCCTCGATCGCGCGGTCGGCCTCGGTCACCGGGTCGTAGCGCCCGTCCGTCGCGCCGTTCCCGGCCCGGCCGTCGCCGTTCCCGCCGTCGCCTGCCACGCCGTTCTTGTCCGCGGCGGCCAACGACTCGAGGTCACCGTGGAAGTGCCGGCGGGCGATGCGGCCACTGGCGGCGAGGAGCTCGTCGAGGCGCTCGGTGAGGTCGTGATCCAGGGGGCGTGCGGGCCGTGACGTCATGCCCCCATGGTGCACCACGGGCCGCCGCCGGCCCTCCGGATCGGCGTATGTGCGCCCTCTACGCCCGCCGATGCGGCTACCGTGGGCGCACCCGACACCTCATGGAGCCGAGATGCGATGACCGCCCTGATGGACTTCATCTCCACCCGCCGGCTCCAGCTCGCGACGGACTCCTGGCAGCACGTCAGCGCCACCGTGCAGGCGGTGCTCATCGCGACGCTGCTCTCGGTCGCGCTCGGGGTGGCCGTGTACCGGAGTCGGTCGGGGTCCGCGATCGCCACCGGCCTGGCCGCCACCGCCCTGACCGTCCCGTCGTTCGCGCTGCTCGGACTGCTCATCCCGGTCCTCGGCCTGGGCGTGCTGCCCACCATGACCGCACTGGTGATCTACGCGGTGCTCCCGATCCTGCGCAACACCATCGTCGGCCTGGACGCCGTGCCCGCGGCGACCGTCGACGCCGCCCGCGGGGTGGGGATGAGCCGGATCGGGGTGCTGGGCCGGGTCGAGATCCCGCTGGCGTGGCCGTCCATCCTCGCCGGGATCCGCATCTCCACCCAGATGTCGATGGGCATCCTCGCCATCGCCGCGTACGCCAAGGGCCCGGGGCTGGGGAACCTCATCTTCGCGGCCCTGTCCCGGGTCGGCACGCCCACCGCGCTGCCGATGGCGCTCACCGCGACCGTGCTCATCGTTGTCCTCGCGCTCGTCCTCGACGCGCTCCTCGTCCTGCTCGGACGTCTCACCATCAGGGGGAACCAGTGAGCACCTCAGAACCCGTATCCGGCGTGCCGATCGTGCTGGACGACGTCACCAAGGTCTACCCCGGGCAGGAGCGCCCGGCGGTGGACCACGTCTCGCTCGAACTGCCGGCCGGGCGGACCACCGTCTTCGTGGGCCCGTCCGGCTGCGGCAAGACCACCACCATGCGGATGATCAACCGCCTCATCGAGCCCACCTCCGGCACGATCACCATCGACGGCGAGGACAACCGGACCCTCGACGCCGACACCCTTCGCCGCAGCATCGGCTACGCCATCCAGGCCTCCGGGCTGTTCCCGCACATGACGGTCGCGCAGAACGTCGGCACCGTCCCGCGGCTGCTCAAGTGGAAGAAGTCGCGCATCCGTGAGCGGGTGGACCAGATGCTGGAGCTGGTCGGACTGGACCCGTCGGACTACCGCGACCGCTACCCCGCGCAGCTCTCCGGCGGTCAGCAGCAGCGCGTCGGCGTGGCCCGGGCGCTGGCCGCGGACCCGCCGGTGCTGCTCATGGACGAGCCGTTCGGCGCGGTCGACCCCATCACGCGCGCGTCGCTGCAGGACGAGCTCGTGCGGCTGCAGGACGAGCTGCGCAAGACCATCGTCTTCGTCACCCACGACTTCTCGGAGGCGGTCAAGCTCGGGGACCGGATCGCGGTGCTCGGTCCCGGCTCGTCGGTGCTGCAGTTCGACACCCCGGAGGCGATCCTCACCAACCCCGCCGACGAGACGGTGAGCGGGTTCATCGGCGACGACGCCGCGCTGAAGACCCTGACCCTCCGGCGCGTGGGGGACGTGGAACTGCAAGGGGCGACGACGGCGAGGGCCTCCGAGAGCCCGACCGACTTCGCGGCCCGGTTGCGCGGAACCAGCGACGAGTGGGCCGTGGTGCTCGACGACGCCGGCCGCCCCCTGCGCTGGGTGCGCGGGGACCGGGTGTCGCGGATGTCGGACCTGGGCTCGGGCGGGTTGCCGATCACCGGCACCGTGACGGTCGACTCCTCGCTGCAGGAGGCACTGGACGGGCTGCTGTCGACGGCGAGCGCCACCACGGTGGTCGTGGACCGCGACGGGGCCTACCGCGGCACGATCGGGATCGACGACCTGGTCGCCGAGTTGCGGCGTATCCACCACCGGCACAACGACGAGGGCCTCGCCGAACAGGACGTGGCGCCGTGAGCGCCCCCGCCACGGCGACGCGTGGGGGCTCCGCCGGTCGTGGGGGCGCCGCTGGTCGCGGAGGTTCTGCCAGTCGGGTCGCCGCCCTCCAGGACTCCGCGCGGCTGATCGTGCAGCCGCTTCTCATCGTGGCCGCGGCCGTCGGCGTGCTGTGGTGGGCGTTCTCCGGCGAACTGGAAGAGACGCAGAAGGCCTCGCTCAACGCCGCCTCCATCACCCAGCGCACGCTCGAGCACGTGCAGATCACGGTGACGGTCGTGGCGATCGTCGTGGCGGTCGGCGTTCCGCTGGGGATCCTGCTCACCCGCCGACGGACACGGTTCCTCGCACCGGTGGCAGTGGGGTTCGCCAACATCGGCCAGGCGGCGCCCGCGATCGGCCTGATCGTGCTCCTGTTCCTGGCCACCAACCGGACCGGGTTCTGGATCGGTGTGCTGCCGGTCGCGTTCTACTCCCTGTTGCCGGTACTGCGGAACACCATCGTGGGGATCCGCAACGTCGACCCCGCACTCATCGACGCGGCGCGCGGACAGGGGATGTCGAGCGGACGGGTCCTGCGCACGGTCGAGTTGCCCCTCGCGGTGCCGTTCATCCTCGCCGGCCTGCGCACCACCCTCGTGCTGGCGGTCGGCACGGCGACGCTGAGCTTCCTCGTCGACGCCGGCGGCCTGGGGATCTTCATCGACACCGGATACCGGCTGCAGGACTACACCACCCTCGTGGTCGGGTCGGTGCTGGCGGTGTGCCTGGCACTGTTCGTGGACTGGCTCGGCGGGGTCGGCGAGATCCTGTTCAATCCGAAGGGGCTGCGATGACCGGCACGATCCCCGCGCGCGCCGGGGTTAGGCGGGCAGCGTTGACACGAACAAGGCGCCTGGTCGCCGCGCTCCTGGCCACCGTGATGCTGGCGACGGGATGCGGGCTGAACAACGGCGGTTCCGTCCCGCTGCCCGTGGGCCCCGGCCCCGGGGGCACCGTCCCCGCGTTGGAGGGCGTGCGCATCACGGTCGGCGGCAAGGACTTCACCGAGGGCGTGATCGCCAGCTACCTCGTGGAGTTCCTGCTGGCGGCCGCGGGGATGGAGGTGTCCGACATGTCGTCGTTGGCTGGGTCGAACAGTTTCCGCCAGGCGTTGGTGACCGGGCAGGTCGACATCGGCATGGAGTACACCGGCACCGCGTGGATGAGCTACCTGGGCAACTCCGACCCCATCCGGGACCCGCAGGCGCAGTGGGAGGCGGTGCGCGACGCCGACCTGGCCGAGCACGACCTGCGGTGGCTCGCCCCCACCACCGTGGACAACACCTACTCCTTCGCGATGAACCGGGCCACCGCCGAGGAGACCGGGGTGCGCACGTTCTCCGAGTACGCCGAGTTGGCCCGCACCGATCCACAGGCGGCCCTGACCTGCATGGAGACCGAGTTCTCCGTGCGTCGCGACGGCTGGCCCGGGCTGGCGGAGGCCTACGGGTTCGACGCGGACGCCGTGCCCACGCCGATCATGCAGCCGGGGATCATCTACCAGGCGACCTCGGTCGGCCGGGAGTGCCGGTTCGGCGAGGTCTACACCACCGACGGCCGGATCAAGGGCCTGGACCTGCTGGTGTTGGAGGACGACCAGCGCTTCTTCCCCGTCTACAACCTCGCGACGGTGGTCCGCGGTGAGATGCTCGACACGCACCCGGAGATCGAGGACGTCCTCGCACCGCTGGTGGACATCCTCACCAACGAGGTGATGGTGGAGATGAACATGCGTGTCGACGTCGACGGCGAGGATCCCGCGCTGGTCGCACGCGATTTCCTCGAGGACCGGGGGTTGGTCTCGGTGGAGTGACCACGCACGCGGCCCACGCGGCCGGATGCGCCCGCCCGCCCGGTGACACACAATCGGATACCACTACCAGGAGGTGCCCTGTGTCCAGGAGGTCGATCGTCTCGCTGCCGCGGACGGCCGCGCGACTACCGCGGATGATCCCCGACCTGGCGCATCTGCCACCCGGGCGGATCGTCACGCTCGCGGACGGTGTCACCACGAAGGTCCACGACACCGGCGAGGAGCACCTCGCACCGGCGATCCTGCTGCACGGGATGGCGGCCACCGGGATGCTGAACTGGTACCAGACGTTCGAACGGCTGCGGGGCGAGTACCGGCTCATCGCGTTCGACCAACGCTGGCACGGCAAGGGCTTCCACGGGGATTTCCGGTTCGAGACCCTCGCTGAGGACGTGCTGCGGGTCGCCGACCACCTCGACCTGGCGGCACCGGTGGTGGGCGGCTACTCGATGGGCGGGATCGTCGCCCAGCTGGCGGCCCGCCGCGACCCCTCCCGGCTCGGCGGCCTCGTGCTGGCCGCCACCGGGACGGGCGCACAGCGCAATGCCCTCGAGAAGGTCGCACTCAGCGGGTTCACCCGCTCCCAGCCGCTGCTCAACACCGTTCCGGAGGAGGTCGGCGAGGTGGTGGAGGAACAGGTCGACGACGAGGCGCTCAGGCCGCACGCGTGGGCGCTGCGCGAGTTGTCGTCGGTCTCGCTCGCCACGCACCGCACCGTGATCGCCCAGGTGGCCGGGTTCAACTCGACACCCTGGCTCCACGAACTCACCCTGCCCGTCGCGGTGGTCAAGACCACCCGTGACCTCGCGTTCCCGCAGTGGATCCAGGACGAGATGGCCGATCTGCTGCCGCACAGCGCCGTGTTCCCGATCCACGCCGGCCACGCAGTCTGTGCCACCCACCCCGGCACGTTCGCCCGCCGGATGCGCACCGCGATCGGCTGGGTCGTGTCGAACGCGCGCTAGAGCGCCGAGTACCGCACCGCGGTCACCACGAACACCACCAGGGCGATCACGCCCAGGACCACGCCCGCCAGTGCGCGACGTGGGTTCGCATCGTCGTTGGTGAGCCAGCCGGTGGGCCAGCGGGCGAGCAGGCCGAACGCGACGGCCATCAGGCCCGCGAGGAACGCGATGATGTTGAGCACCGGCACCCACGAGATCACCAGGGCCCCGACACCCAGCACCAGCGCCCGGGTCCCCAGGTCCATGCCGTCGGACGAGCGCCTGCGTGGCGAGGCGGCCTCGGAGCGGGGGCGGAGCGGCATGAGTGCAGCCTAGTCGCCGGGGCGTCCCCGCTGGTCGTCCAGACGAGCGACCCGCCGGCCCCCGGCGGTCTGCCGGTACGAGGATTCGACGAGCTCAGCCACCTCATCCCAGTCCGGTCCACGGCCGCCACCGTCCACTCCACCGTCCAGCGGCAATGCCAGCCAGCCAGCCGGCCGGCCCGTAGTACGCCGGGACGTGGAATCGCTCGTCCTGCGCCAGCGCCGCGCGCTCCCCCGGATCCGGCAGGAACAGGAGTGCCCGGGCCAGGAGGGGGTCCGAGTGATCCCCCTTGACCGAGCCGCCGTACACCGCGAACACCTTGGTCGTGTACCAGGTGGGCCGGCCGTGCGAGATCTTCTCGCCGACGTCCGGCAGCGCGAGGCACACCTCCCGCAGACGCGTCAGCAGCGGATCCGCGGCGTCGAACATGATCGGATGACCCACACGGCCGAGACTACGACCCCCGACCGCGTCATCCCGGGCGAACGGCCGCCGAAACCCGCCCGGGGCCGGCTCAGCCCCCGAACTGCCCCACGACGAACCCCGCCAGCAGCACCGCGAACCCGCCCATCTCGCCGACGATGAGCGCCACCATGCCGATGTGCAGCGTCGCCGTGGGGTGCTCGAACTGGTTGGTCGTGTCCCTCCGCGCGCCGTGGAGGATGTAGCTGCCGATCGCCACCAGGAAGAAGAAGACCACCACTGCTGCCGCTGTCAGGTTCACCCAGGTCGGCCAGCTGCTCAGCTCGACGAACGCGGCGATGAGCAGCGTCGCGAACGAGTACAGCAGCGAAGCCCGGTGCGCGATGTCGACGTACGGGTGGGCGAGGTGATCGGCGGTGGTGGCCATCTGCCGGTACTTCCACACCCCCAGGCCGAGCGCCAGCAGGAAGAGGAGACCCGCGGCGAGCAGGGTGAGGCGCGTGTCGAGGCCGAGTTCCATGGATCCTTCCGAAGTGAACTTGACAGCAGTGCGTGATTTGTATGCTTCACGACCATAGGACAGCGCGCTGACCTGCGCGCTCGTTCGCGCGCGATCGCACACGGGAGGCCTCATGGACGCGCAGGTGGTGCACGCCGCGGCAGTGCAACTGGAAGGCGTGCCGGGGCACGTGGACCTCACACTGGGTCGACTGGAAAAGATGATCGTGGAGGCCGCCGGGCGGGGCGCGCGCCTGATCGCGGTGCCGGAGTTCTGCACGTCGCCGGTGCCGATGCGCGGGCAGGTCCACGACGCGGTCCTGCCGCGCGAGAACGTGGCCGTCGAGATGTTCCGACGCCTCGCCGCACGCCACTCCGTCACCGTCGGTGGGTCGATGCTCGTGGCCGACGACGACGAGGTGTTCAACCGCTATCACCTGGTCGAACCCGACGGACGCGTGCACATCCATGACAAGGACCTGCCGACGATGTGGGAGAACTGCTTCTACACCGGCGGCGGCTTCTACGCGGACGGCAGCGACGACGGGGCGTTCGTCACCGGGCTCGGCGGGGTGGGGGTGGCGAGCTGCTGGGAGCTGATCCGCACCGGGACCGTGCGCAGGCTCCGGGGGCGCGTCGCGGTGGCGGTGACCGGGACCCACTGGTGGACGGTCCCGGACAACTGGGGCGGGCTGACCCGGCGAGCGCTCGGTTCGCTCGCGCGGTACAACAGGGACCTGTCGGAGAACGCGCCGGCGGAGTTCGCCCGGCGGCTGGGCGCGCCCGTGCTGCAGGCCTCCCACTGCGGGGCGCTGCGGACGGACTTCCTGTTGCTGCCCGGTTCCGACGCATCGGTGCCGTACGCCACGGAGTTCGTCGGCGCCACCCAGATCGTCGACGCCTCGGGCACCGTCCTGGCCACCAGACGCACGGACGAGGGGCCCGGGATCGTCTACGCGGACGTGCCCCTCGGAGCCACGGACCCCGTCACGCCGCTGGAGGACCGGTTCTGGATCCCCGACCTGCCTCCGCTGCTACGCGGGTACTGGCACCAGCAGAACGTCGCGGGCAGGAGCTACTACCGCCGCCGAGGTCGCGTAGCCGGGCTGCGCGCGGCGCATCACAGGTGCACGTCGTTGTAGGCCCGCTCGTCCTCGATCGGCTCGAGGTGTGTGGTGATGTGCGAGCTCGGCAGGACCGCGTGGATCTCCTGCTCCACGGTCTCCACGAGGTCGTGCCCGCGTTCGACGCTCCACTGACCGGGCACCAACGCGTGGAACTCGACGAAGCGCCACCTGCCCGACTCCCTCGTCCGCAGTTCGTGGAAGTCGACGCGGCCGGGTTCGCGGTGGCGTTCGAGGACCTCCTCGATCGCCCGGTTGTCCTCGTCGGGGAGCGTGGCGTCCATCAATCCCATCCCCGATTCGTGTACCAGTCGATAGCCGATGAACAGGATGTTCAGTCCCACGCCGATCGCGACGATCGGGTCGAGCACCTCCCAGCCGGTGGCCCAGGCCAGTGCCAGCCCGGCGACGACGCCGACCGACGTGATGACGTCGGTGACGAGGTGCTTGCCGTCGGCCTTCAGGGTGGGTGACCGGTGACGGGTCCCCGCTCGCACGAGCGCCACACCCACCACGCCGTTGATCACGGCGGCGCCCACCGAGATCGCCAGACCGATGCCGAGTGCCTCCAGCGGTTCCGGATTGATCAGCCGCTCGACGCTGACGACCAGGATGAACGCGGCGGCGACGAAGATCATCGCGCCCTCGACACCCGCGGAGAAGTACTCGGCCTTGGAGTGGCCGTACTGGTGGTCGTCGTCGGCCGGGCGCTCGGCGACCGTGATGGCGCCGAGCGCGATCACCGCGGCCACGAGGTTGACCACGGACTCCGCGGCGTCGGAAAGCAGGCCGACCGAACCGGTGACCCACCAGGCCGCGATCTTGAGCACGATGGTCACGATCGCCGTGGCCACGGACAGCCACGCGAACTTCTTCAGAGTCGACACGTCCCAGCAGCCTAGTCCCGCACGCAGGAGACCTCCTGCCCGTCGCCCGTTGTCGGTAGGCTCGGTGTCATGCATGTGGGACTGGCCTGGCTCGGAGCAGCGGTGTTGCTCGCCGCCGGAGAGGCGGCCGGGGGCGAGCTGTTCATGCTCATGCTCGCCGGCGGCGCCCTCGGCGGTTCGGCCGCGGCGTTCCTGGGCGCGCCGGTCTGGGGGCAGGCCCTGGCGTTCGCCCTCGTCTCCCTCGTCCTCGTCCTGGGGGTCCGCCCCCTCGTCCGGCGGCGCCTGCTCGCCGCACTCCCCGAGCACGACACCAACACCGCCGCGCTCACCGGCCGGGACGGCACCGTCGTCGAGGCGATCGGTGCGGGCGGCGGACTGGTCGAGATCGCGGGCGACACCTGGACCGCGCGTCCGCTCCTCGAGGGCGAGACGTTCGAGGCCGGGGACAAGGTCCTCGTGCACCAGATCGAGGGCGCCACGGCGATCGTCGTGCGTGGCATCTAGAAGGCGCTGGTCTCCGGCCAGCGGACACGCACGAGAAGCATCGGAGGAACCATGGAAGGCTTGATCTTCCTCGCCGTCATCGTCATCCTCATCGCCTCGGTGGTGGTGAGCTCGGTCAAGCTCATCCCCCAGGCGGAGGCCGCGGTCATCGAACGGCTCGGCCGTTACCAACGCACCGTGAGCGGCCAGCTCACGCTCATCATCCCCTTCATCGACCGGGTGCGCGCCAAGGTCGATCTGCGCGAGCGGGTCGTGACCTTCCCGCCGCAGTCGATGATCACGGAGGACAACCTCACACTGAGCATCGACACGGTGGTCTTCTTCCAGGTCACCGACCCCAAGGCTGCGGTCTACGAGATCAACAACTACATCGTGGCCGTCGAACAGCTGGCCACCACCACCCTGCGCAACGTCGTCGGTGGGCTCACCCTCGAGCAGACGCTCACCAGCCGCGACATGATCAACAAGCAGCTGCGCGGGGTGCTCGACTCCGAGACCGGACGCTGGGGCCTGCGCGTGGCCCGGGTCGAGCTGCGGTCCATCGATCCGCCGATGTCCATCCAGGAGTCGATGGAGAAGCAGATGAAGGCCGACCGCGAGAAGCGCGCCACCATCCTCACCGCCGAGGGACAGCGCGAGGCCGCGATCACCACGGCGCAGGGTGCCAAGCAGGCAGCCATCCTCGACGCCGAGGGCAACAAGCAGGCCTCGATCCTCAACGCCGAGGCCGACCGGCAGTCCCGCATGCTGCGCGCCCAGGGTGAGCGCGCAGCCCGCTACCTCGTGGCCGAGGGCCAGGCCGCCGCGATCGCCCGGGTCAACGCCGCGGTCAAGTCCTCCAAGCCCACGCCGGAGATGCTGGCCTACCAGTACGTGCAGAACCTTCCGGAGATGGCCAAGGGCGAGGCCGCCACGATGTGGATGATCCCCTCGCAGTTCGGCGATTCGCTGGAGAACTTCGTCAAGTCCGTCGCCAAGAAGGACGACGACGGGGTGTTCCGCTACGAGCCGGCCGACGTCGACTCCGATGCCGATCTGCCGTCGGCGCCCGACGAGTGGTTCGACACCTCCACCGACCCGGAGATCGCCCGGTCCGTGGCCGCCGCGGAGGCGGCGGCCAAGAGTACGACCTCGGTGATGGACGAGCAGCCGAGCCGGCCCAAGCCCAAGCCCGGCGTGTTCGACATGGTCCCGGAGTCGGAGGGTGGCGTGGCGCCCGACAGCCCCTCGCAGTCGGCAGGCCAGGACACCCCCGCGATCGGCGGGCCTCAGGCTCCCGGGCCGGGGCAGCCGTCCGGGTTCGACCAGGCCGCTGACCAGCGGTCGGGCGAGGGTGCCTACCCCGTCGATGGTGGCGACCAGCCCCGGCGGTGACCCCCGACGGGTGGCATTCCGCGCAGCCACCTCGGCCGGGCGTCGTAACATGGGGGCGTGACTCGTAACACTGGCCTGGGTGGTGGCCGCGCGCCTGACGCCGAGGATGTCCGGTTGATCGAGACGGCGTCCGCGGTGTTCGCCGAGCGTGGCATCAAGGGCACGAGCACCGACGACATCGCGCGGGCGGCCGGTGTCACCCGCGTGACCCTGTACCGGCGTCTGGGGCCGCGGGACGACATCCTCCGCGCCATCTACGCCCACGAGGCGCAGCGCCTGATGATGACCGTCAACGCGCGCTACACGCCCTTCGAGTCCCTGCAGTGGGACCCGGTGAGGCACATCGAGGACCTGCTGGTCGGGACCGTCTTCGACATCCGGCAGAACGAACTGCTACGTCGGCTCGTCGAGGTCGACAAGGTCGAGGCCATGGCGTTGCTCGCGGGCCAGTCCGACACGGTCCTGGACGCGATCACCGAGATCCTCGCCCAGTTCGTCCGAAGCACGTGGAACGCGGACGTCCACACCCGCCAGATGGACGACGAGGAGTGCGAGCAGCTCTCCCGCGAGGTCGCCAGCGTGGTCGGCCGGTTCCTCCATTCACTGGTCGTGATGACGGACGGCCCGCCCGCGGTCGACACGGAGGAGCAGATCCGGGCACTGGCCCGTCGCGTGCTCGTGCCGATGATCCTGCAGCGCTGAACGCTGCATCCTCCTGCGCTGAACGCTGCACCCTCCTGCGCTGAACGCGCTGTCCCCCTACAGCCCCCCGGGGAGCTCCTCGGCACCGAGTTCGTGGGCCAGCGCGCTCTCCAGCCACGGATGACGAAAACGGTGGTCCACGCCGGTCAGCGCTGTCGGCAGGATCCGCTGACTCGCCAGGGCGAGCTCGTCCGAACCCCGCCCGCCCAGGACGAGCGCCGGGGCCCATCCGGGCACCGGGACGACCGTCGGGCGCCGCAGGACCGAACCGAGAACCCGGGTGAACTCGGAATTGGTGACCGGTTCGGGGGCTATGGCGTTGACCGGGCCCGTCACCGCAGGGTCGACGATCGCCCGCAGGTAGATGTCGGTGAGGTCGTCCAGCGAGATCCACGACATCCACTGCCGTCCCGAGCCGAGGCGGCCGCCGAGCCCGGAGCGCGTGATGGCGGCCAGCGGCGGGAGCATCCCCCCGGAACCGGACAGCACGATGCCCGTGCGCACGTTCACCACCCGGGCCCCGGCGAGACGTGCGGGCTCGCAGTCGCGCTCCCAGTCGACGACGATGTCGGCGACCGGACCGGAGCCGGGAGCGGAGTCCTCGACGAGCCGCTCGTCGCCGCGGTCGGCGCCGTAGTAGCCGATCGCCGACGCGGACACGAGGGTGGTGGACCCGCCGCGGGCGGCGACGAGTTCGGCGAGACGACGGGTGGGGCCCACGCGACTGTCGCGGACGAGTTCGAGATGCCGGTCCGTGAAGCGCCCAGCGATGGGGGCACCGGCGAGATGGACCAGGACGTCGACGCCCTCGAGGAGGTCAGCGGCGGGATCGCCGGTGTCCCAGTGGCGCTCCCCCGGGCCACGGGCGTCGCCGCGGACGAGGCGGATGACCCGGTGTCCGGCGACCCCGAGCAGCGCGGTGAGGGCGGTGCCCACGAGGCCCGACGCGCCGGTGACGGCGACGGTCAGAGCGCGGTTGTCGTACCGGGCGAGGCTGTCGAGGTCGGCGGCCATCTGGCGGTACCGGTAGGCGAACACCGGCGAGAGCATCCGGCCGGGCACCCGGGCGTCGACCCTGTCGCCGAGCAGGGCGGTGCCGTCCGGACCGGCCGTCAGCGTATGCGTGTGGACCCATCCGGTCGTCGCGGCGTACGGCTGGGACACGCAGCGGTCGACGAACCGCTCACCCTCGATGAACCCGGCGGGATCGTGCTGCGCGAGCCAGCGGGGTCCGAAGCGGACTCCGAGAGGTCCCGGCAGCGCCGTACGCGGTTCGAGGACCGCCACGCCGTCCCGCAGTGAATCGGCCTCGCTCACCGGTCGCAGCGGCATGAACGGGGGCGAGAGCCGGCGGAAGGCGCCGGGCGAGGCGAAGTAACGCCACGCCTCGTCGGGGGTGGCCGGAACCGTGCAGGTGAGATCGATGCTCATCGGGTGCTCATCACGGCAGTAGGCACAGTGGGGTCACGTCGCCGCGGCCGCCCGCCATAGGAACGGTGAGGAAGGCGCATGACCACCAACCGCGGTCCTCGATCACATCGCGGACGGTGGACCACTGCTCGGCGTCGAGGACCGGCTCGCGACTGAGCACGAACCCGGAGGACCGCGTGGGGTCGCCCACGATGGCCAGCGAGTAATCGTCGGCCAGGTAGGTGATCCGGTAGTTGACGGGTCCGCCCTCGTCCTGGAACGGGACCATCGGGAAGTTGACCCGGAGCGAGGCGTTGGTGTCGGTGTCGCGGACCTTCGCCTCGCCCTCGATCACCGAGTCCGAGCTGATGGCCGAGCCGCACGAGTTGCGCACGGAGACCGTGCCGGGCGCGGTCACCGCGTACTCGGCCCTGGTGTCGTTGGTGCACTGCAGCGTGTACGGCTGCGGGATGGCGGCGACCTGGAACCACTCTCCCTGATACCGCTCGAGGTCGACGGAGTCGACCTGGGTGAGCTCGGGTCCACCGAGGGAGCCCACGGCGACACCGTCGGGCAGGAGCTGCGAGGAGCCGCCGCCGAGGCGTCCGCCGTCGGTGACGTCCTGGGCGCTGGCCACGGGGGCGGTGCCCAGGCCCGCC
>NZ_JAALDN010000157.1 GCF_014144855.1 Dietzia maris
GGCGGGGCGGCTCAGCCCGCGTCGACGCAGGGCAGGCAGGCGCGAGCCCGGGCATCGAGCTCCATCGACATCGTCCGCCCCGCCGGCACGGTCACCGGCTGGCCCTGGACCGAGCACGCGAAATCGGCGCCGTTGAGGTTCTCGATGGTGATCTCCGTGTGCGTGCACCGCACCCGCACGTGCGTACCCCGCACCGTCAGCCGGAAGCTCAGTCCCGTCCACTCCGCGGGCACCCGCGGGTCGAACGAGATCTCGCCCCGGTAGTCGCGCATCCCGCCGAACCCGCTGACGAGGGCCGACCACACCCCGCCGGTGGAGGCCACGTGGATGCCGTCGGCGGCGTTGCCGTGCACGTCGGCCAGATCCACCACGAGCGCCTTGGAGAAGTGCTCGAAGGCCTCGTCGCAGTAGCCGATCTCGGCGGCGATGATCGACTGGACCACGGCGGACAGTGTCGAGTCGCCGGTGGTCAACGGGTCGTAGTACTCGAAGTTCGCCCGCTTCTCCTCCTCGGTGAACTCGTCTCCGCGCAGGAACATCGCCAGCACCACGTCCGCCTGCTTGAGGACCTGGTGCCGGTAGATCACCAGCGGGTGGAAATGCAGGAGCAGTGGCCGGCGGGGATCCTCGAGGTCCTGGTCCCACACCTCCTTCGCGAGGAAGTCCTGGTCCTGAGGATGGACCTTCAGCTCCTCGTCGAACGCGATCACCATGTTGTCGGCGGCGCGCCGCCATTCGCTGGTCTCGTCGTCGCGCAGCTTGAGCCGTCGGCAGACGGCCTCCCACTGGCCGTCACCCAACGCCGCGATCCGCTTGCAGGCGATCGCGGCGGCCACGAGGTTGAACCGGGCCATGGCGTTGGTGAACAGGTTGTTGTCCACGACGGTCGTGTACTCGTCCGGCCCGGTCACGCCGTGGATGTGGAACATGCCGTCGCCGTCGAAGAAACCGAGCGAGACCCACATCCGCGCGGTCTCGACCAGCACGTCCACGCCCTCGCGGATCATGAAGTCCTGGTCCTCGGTGGCCCACATGTACTTGACCATGGCGTGCGCGATGTCCGCGTTGATGTGGTACTGGGCGGTGCCGGCCTCGTAGTACGCCGACGCCTCCTCACCGTTGATGGTCCGCCACGGGTAGAGGGCGCCCTTGACGGAGAGGTATTTGGCCCGGTTCCGTGCCTTGTCGAGCATGTTGTAGCGGAAGCGGAGGGCGTTACGCGCGAACCGCGGCATGGTGTACGTCAGGAACGGCAGGACGTACGTCTCGGTGTCCCAGAAGTAGTGGCCGGAGTAGCCACTACCGGTGACGCCCTTGGCGGCGATGCCGTTGTACTCGGCCCGTGCCGAGGCCTGGGCCAGCTGGAAGAGGTTGAACCGGATGGCCTGCTGCGTCTCCGCGGGGCCCTCCACCTCGACGTCGGCACGATCCCAGAAGTGGTCGTACCAGTCCCGCTGGGTGCGGTGCAGGTCCTCGACCCCGCGCACGCGGGCCCGTCCCAGGGTGCGCGAGCACCGGTCCGCCAGCTCGCTCGCGGGAACCACCTCGGAGGTGTGGTACGCGGCCAGTTTGGTCAGCTTGAGTACCCGTCCCGGCGTGACGTGGGCGTGGTAGACGATCTTCGAGGAGTCGTCGTCGACCTCGTGGCTCATGGCCACGTCGTCCTCGGTCTCGAGCAGGTGGTCCACGGCGACGGCGATCGTCATGCCCGAGTTGGTGCACCGGTACCCGTGTACGTGGTACCCGCCCTGGTCCTCGGTGACCTGGGGCTCGAGCACCCGGTGCTCGAGCCCCTCGGCCCGGCGGGGGTCGAAGCCCTCTGCCGGGGCGCCGTCGTCCGCGGCGGAGCTGTATTCGTTCTCGCCGTCCTGCCGGTTGAGGACCTGCGAGGAGATCACCACGGGGGCGGGCTCGTCCGGGAGTTCGATCTCGTAGGTCATCACCGCGAGGTGCTTCTCCACCATCGACACCATGCGGCTGGTGCGGATGACGACCTTCTTGCCGGCGGGGGTGCGCCACACGACCTCGCGGCGCAGGATCCCGTCGCGGAAGTCGATGCTGCGCTCGTAGTGTTCGAGGTCGGCCACGCACAGGCGGAGCGGCTCGTCGTCGACGTAGATGCGGATGGTCTTGGTGTCGGGGGCCTGGATCATCGTCTGGCCCTCGCGGGCGAGCCCGTAGGCGTCCTCGGCGTGCTGGATGTGCCACGTCTCGTGGAAGCCGTTGACGAAGGTGCCGTGCTGGGCGGAGTCGCGCCCCTCCTCCGGATTGCCGCGCATGCCCAGGTAGCCGTTCGCCACCGCGAACTGCGTCTCGGAGACCCCGAGCGGCGACGCGTTGGGGCGGGTCTCGACCCAACGCCACGGATCGGCGGGGTGGGTGGAGCGGTTGATCTCGGGGACCTCGAGGTGGCTCCGGAGGTTCACGCCGTAGGTGGTGCGGATGTTGCCGGGCACGGACTGGCCGACGGTGTCGTGGACCGGTCCTCGGGAGAAGGGGATGCGGGTCACCGGTTCGCCTCCGTCAGTCCGGGGATGAGCTCGGCCAGGTCGACGACGACGAGGTCGGCGCCCTCCGCGAGCAGGGTCTCACGCCCGGCTCCGCGGTCCACACCGACCACGCGCGCGAACCCGCCGGCGGCGCCGGCCTGCACACCGGAGACGGCGTCCTCGATCACCACGCAGCGGTCCGCGGGCACTCCGAGCAGCTCGGCGCCCCGCAAGTACGTGTCGGGCCGGGGCTTGCCGGGAATCTGTTCGGCAGCAGCGACGAGGCCGTCGACGATCACTTCGAACCGGTCCCGCAGCCCAGCGGCGGTCAGCACGGCCTCGGCGTTCTTGGAACTGGAGACCACGCAGGAGGCGATGCCGGCGGCGTCGAGGGCGTCGAGGTACGCCACCGACCCGGGGTAGGCCTCGATGCCCTCGTCGAGCAACTCACGGAAGATCACGTTCTTGCGCAGACCGAGCCCGTGGACCGTGTCCGCATCCGGGTCGTTGTCGTCGTCGTTGCCCTCGGGCAGGGTGAGGCCCCGCGCGGCGAGCATCGACGCGATGCCCTCCACCCGCGGCTTGCCGTCTATGTACCGGAAGTAGTCCTCATCCGAGTACGGGTCGATCCCCCGGGCGTCGAAGTAGGTGGTGAACATCCGATTCCACGCCTGCATGTGCTTCTCGGCCGTCGGGGTGATGACCCCGTCGAGGTCGAAGAGCACGGCGTCCACACCGTCATGGTCCATAGCGTTGTCCTATTTCCGGGTCGGTTTGACGGGTCGGGGTGTTCGTCCGGGTGCCGATCGGGCTCGTCCGGTGACGGACCAAGGCTAGTCCCACCCGGCGATTTCCACTGCTTCCCCCCGCCCGGGCGCCGCCCCCGACTTCGGGCCCCC
>NZ_JAALDN010000158.1 GCF_014144855.1 Dietzia maris
CCGCGAACCTGGCGTCTCGCGCGCACCGCGGCTCACGCGAGACGCCAACCCGGCGGGCGGCTGCACCAACGGGCGGCTGCGCTGGGCCGGCTCAGGGCGTGGGCGCGCCTCCCGTCACCGACAGCGTGTTGCCGGTCGTGTACGAGGACTCCTCGGAGGCCAGGTAGACATACGCGCCCGCCATCTCCACCGGCTGACCGGGCCGGCCCAGCGGATTCTTCTGGCCGAAGTACGGCAGCTTCTCCGGCTTCTGCCCACCGGTCACCTGCAGCGCCGTCCAGAACGGCCCGGGCGCCACGGCGTTGACGCGGATCCCCCGGGGCGCGAGCTGCTGGGCGAGCGCCTTGGACATGGTGTTGACGGCCGCGCGGGAGGTCGCGTAGTCCACAAGGCCCGGTGACGGGGTGTAGGCCTGCACCGACGAGGTGAAGATGACACTCGCGCCCGGCTGCAGATGCCCCAGGGCCTCCTGCATCATCCAGAACGGCGCCGAGATGTTGACGTTCATCGTCTCCGCCCACTGCTCGGAGGTCAGGTCCTCGAGGTTCTCCACGTAGGTCTGCCGGGCGGCGTTGAGCACCAGCACATCGATTCCGCCGAGCCCGGCGACGGCGTCGCGGACGGTCCCCCGGGCGACCTCCTCGTCGCCCACGTCGCCGGGCAACAGCACGCACGTCCGCCCGGCCTCGCGGACAAGTCGCGCGACCTCGTCGGCGTCGGACTGCTCGGACGGCAGGTAGCCGATCGCAACATCGGCACCCTCGCGGGCGTAGGCGATCGCGATGGCCCGACCGATTCCCGAGTCACCGCCGGTGATGAGCGCCCGCCGGCCGGTGAGCCGACCGTGGCCGACATACGACGTCTCGCCGTGGTCGGCCGGCGGGTCGAGCTCGGAGGCCAGCCCGGGGACGGGCTGCGACTGCATCGGGATCTCCACCTCGTACTTGGAGGTGGGATCGACCAGGGCCGCTTCGTCGGGCTGGACGGCGTCGGGCTGGACGGCGTCGGGCTGGTCGGAGGGCGTGAAGGTGGGGTCGGTGCTCACTGGCGGGCCTCCTGGGTCGTGTAGCTGCATCGACGGTACGCGCGACGGGTGGCCCCCGTCCGGATGCGAGTCGACGTCGAATCCCCCACACTGCGGAGGAGAACTCAACTTCCCACGAGACGAAGGAGCAAGCATGCCCCGTTACCGCGTGATTGACCCCGAGCAGAACGTGATCGACGAGAAGGAGTTCGCCGACGACACCAAGGCCTACGACTGGTTCAAGACGGTCGAGGTCCCGGAGGATTCGCTCGGCTACGCCATGGAGGTCGACATGGACGGCAAGTGGACGCGCTTCGAGATCAACGACGGTGGCACCAACACCTCCCCCGCGGCCGACGAGGGCACCGGCATCGCCTGATCGGTCACAACACGATCTGACGCGGCCGGCCGCACCCCGCTTCACCGCGGGTCGGCCGGTTCTCGCGTTCGGGGCCGAGGTTGTGAGAACCCGCGCCCCGGGCGAGGTTGTGAGGACCCGCGCCCCGGGCGGTCTGGGCCGGGAAAACCACGCCCCGGGGCCGTCAGAGCCAGCCGCGCGCCTGCGCCTCCCGCGCCGCCTCGCCCCGCGTGGTGGTGTGGGTCTTGGCGATCGCCGAGGACAGGTGGTTGCGCACGGTGCCCTGCGACAGGACCAGATCGGCGGCGATGTCGGCGACGCGGGCCCCGGTCAGCGCGTGACGCAGGACGTCCTTCTCCCTGGGAGTGAGGGGGTCGGGGCCGGAGACCATCGAGTCACGGGCCAGGACCGGGTCCACGACGGTCTCGCCCGCGTTCACCTTCCGCACCGCGTCCGCCAGCTCGCCGGCGGGCGTGTCCTTGACCACGAACCCGCCGGCCCCCGACTCGAGCGCACGGCTCACATATCCGGGGCGGCCGAAGGTGGTCACGATCAGGACGCGAACGTCCGGGTGCTCCTCCCGGATCCGCCGGGTGGTGGTGATGCCGTCCCCACCCGGCATCTCGATGTCCACCACGCAGACGTCGGGCCGGAGACGTTCGACCGCCGCCAGGAGGTCGTCCCCGCGTCCGACCTCGGCGACCACGTCGATGTCCGGTTCCAGGGCGAGCAGCGCCGCGAGGCCACCCCGGACGAGCGCCTGGTCGTCGGCCAGGACGAGTCGGATCGGCGCCGCAGCGGGTGCGGAGCCGGGCATGGCCTCGCTCATCGCGCCCACCCCACTGCCACGACGGTCCCGGTCTCGTGGGTCTCGGCGCCGGGCCAGCCTTTGCCGGGTCCGGCCGCCCCGACCCC
>NZ_JAALDN010000159.1 GCF_014144855.1 Dietzia maris
TGGCCGCCGCCGGCGACCCCGCCTACTCCGACGCCTACCGCTTCGGTACCGGCGACAACTGGACGGGCCTCACCGCCGAGGGCGGTCAGCGCGCCCAGGAGCAGTCGTTGGCCCGCGCCCGCCGCAACCAGGCCCGCCTCGCCGAGGCGCCGGCCGGGAAGGACTCCAAGTGACCGAATCCCACAACAGCCATGCCGCCGGGCGGCCGCTCAACCTCGTCGTCGTCGCCGCCGGAACCTCGGTGCCCTCCAGCACCCGGATGCTCGCCGACCAGCTCACCGCCGCGACCCGGGACGCGCTCGCGCGTCACGGCCAGGACGTCAACGTGACGGTCCTCGAGGCCCGTGAACTGGCGCACGAGGTCGTCGACGCCACCTTCACCCGGTTCCCCGGCGAGAAACTGGCCGCGGCGATCGACGAGATCGGCCGGGCGGACGGGCTGATCGCGGTGACGCCCATCTACAACCAGTCGTTCTCGGGCCTGTTCAAGTCACTGTTCGACGTCATCGAACCCGGCACGATCGCCGGCGTGCCGGTGGCGTTGGGCGCGACCGGCGGGACCGCGCGGCACTCGCTGGCGGTCGACTACGCACTGCGACCCATGTTCGCCTACCTCAAGGCCGACATCGTCCCCACGACCGTGTTCGCGGCGGCCGAGGACTTCGGCGCCGCCACCACCGACGGCGACGAGGACTCGCTGCGCGCACGAACCGCGCGGGTGGGTACCGAACTGTCGGACTACATGATGCGGTTCGCCGGGGTCACCGCCGGCGCGGTGGCGCCGACGCGCGCGGACGCCGGGCGGGGACGCAAGACCGACGACGACGAGTTCAGCGACTTCGTCCCGATGGGCGACCTTTTGGGCCGCTGAACCGGCGGGCAGGTCCTGCCCCCGGCGGGGTGTGCGGCCCGGCCCCGACGCAGACCGTCAGCGGGGGTCGGGCTGCCCGTCGGTCGACTCCAGGGGCGGGACGGCGCCGCGGTCGGTGCCCTCGTCGGCGAGCTGATCCGGCTCGGGATGCTCAGTGTCGAAGCTCTCCGGCAGGTTCTTGATGTGCTTGTTCATGTTGCGGATGAGCAGCACGGTGGCGATGAGCAACAGCAGGATCACCGGGATACCGATCGGCGATGCCTTGCCGAACTCCGGCCCCACCGGGTTGTCGTTGTACCCGGGCGTACCGGGCGACTGGTTCTGCGCGAGGACCATCGCCGACTGGTACGCCAGGATCTGGACGTCCGGTCCCAGGGTGATCATCGTGGGTCCTCACTCGTGCTCGGGCCGACGGGGAGAGCGACGTACGGGTCGACTCCCTCGAACAGGTCTGTCTCGTATTCTCCCTCACCGAGCTCGGGAAAGCCCACCCGGCTGGCGGCGAGCTCGAACTCCTCGGTGGGCCACACCCGCTGCTGCATCTCCACGGGTGCGGCGAAGAACCAGCCGTTGGGGTCGATCTGGGTGGCGTGGGCCAGCAGTGCCGAGTTGCGCTGCTCGAAGTACTCCGCGCACTCGACCCGCGTGGTGACCCGCTCCATGATGTCGGGGCGGTCCCCCCAGCGCGACAGGAACTCCTCGAAGTGGCGCACACCGTCGCGGGCGAACAGCTCGTCGTCCAGCAGCTGGAGGCGGCTCTTGGGGAACCCGTGGGTGTAGTAGACCTTGGCGATCGCCCACGGCCCACCGGCGTCCGGATAACGGGCGGGGTCGGCGGCGGCCTCGTACGCGGCCATCGACGCCGAGTGCACCTTCAGGTGATCCGGATGGGGATACCCACCGTTCTCGTCGTAGGTGATCATCACGTGGGGACGGAACTCCCGGATCCTGCGGACCAGGGACTCGGTGACCTCGTCGTCGTCGGCCAGGGCGAAACATCCCTCCGGCAGGGGTGGCGTGGGGTCACCTTCCGGCAACCCCGAGTCCACGAAACCCAGCCAGTGGTGGTCGACCCCCAGAATGTCGGCGGCGCGCGCCATCTCACGCACCCGGACGCCCGTCAGGTCCGCGACGATGTCGGGGCGGTCCATCGCGGGGTTGAGGATGTCGCCCCGCTCGCCCCCGGTGCACGTCTCCACCAGCACGTGGACGCCCTCGGCGACGTACCTGGCCATGGTTGCCGACCCCTTTGACGACTCGTCGTCGGGGTGGGCGTGGACCGCCATCAGCCGCAGACCGGCCATCGGAAGCACCTGCCGTTCTTCTCACGTGAGTGGATGACCGCACCATTCTATGGGCGTCGGCCCAGGCGCCGCCCCCGGCGGGGCCCGCCGGCGACCCCCGGCCGTCCCCGCCAGCGTGCCCCGATACCCTGGCTCCCATGAGTGAGCCGAGGTCGGACGCCCCGTCGCAGCCCCCCGTGGGCCCGCCCGCGGACCGGTACGCGACCGCCGACCGCGGCTCGAACCTGACCGGCAAGGTCGTCGCCGTCATCCTGGCGCTGCTCGTGGGCGGCCTGGTGATCGCCGGCGTCTACACGATGTGGCGTCTCAACCAGACGCCGGACATCACGGGCGAGGCGATCGGGGTGGAGGTCGTCGACGAGTCGCGGGTCGACCTGACGTTCACCGTGACGCGCGAGGAGCCGGGCACGCCCGCCTACTGCATCATCCGGGCCCAGGAGGAGTCCAAGGGCGAACTCGGTCGGCGCGAGGTCTACGTCCCACCGTCGGAGAACACCACGATCCAGATCGACGCGTCCATCTTCACCACCGCCCGCGCGTTCGCCGCGGACGTCTACGGGTGTGGCGACGACGTCCCCGACTACCTGCGCAGGTAGGGCCGCAGACGGCCACGCCGTCAGGGCCGCGCGTATCGGCCGGCGACCGACGGCGCCTGTGTTAGAATCGGCGCTTCAGCACGGCTCCCTTTTTCGCGGGGCCGTGTTTTTCTTACATCACGCACGCGAACAGATTGGAGTGCGCTCATGGCGAACGACACCCAGGTCCACTGGTTGACCCAGGAATCGTACGACCGCCTCATGGCCGAGAAGGAGGCGCTGATCGCCAACCGTCCGGTCATCGCCGCCGAGATCAACGAGCGGCGCGAGGAGGGCGACCTCAAGGAGAACGCCGGCTACCACGCCGCGCGTGAGCAGCAGGGCCAGGAGGAGGCCCGCATCCGGACCATCGACGACCTGCTGGCCAACGCCCAGGTCGGCGAGACGCCCACCGAGTCCGGTGTCGCGCTCATCGGCTCCGTCGTCCGCGCCTACTACAACGGCAACGAGGACACCAAGGAGACCTTCCTCATCGGTACCCGCGGCGAGGGTTCCGGCAAGGACGACCTCGAGATCTACTCTCCCGAGTCCCCGCTCGGCAAGGCCGTCCTCGGCGCCAAGAACGGGGAGAGCCGCGAGTACACCGCCCCCAACGGCAAGAAGGTCGCCGTCACCATCGTGACCGCGGAGCCGTACCACAGCTGACCGGCTGAAGACGGGGACCGGTGGTACGTTCTTCACGAATGTCGGGTCGCCTCCAGGCGGGCCCGAATCCGCCCCGGCGTAGCAGGAGTTCCACGTGTCAGACGGTTCCCAGGACAGGCCCCACGGCCCGGCCCCGACTATCGAAGCGGCGGCCGGGCGGGTCCTGGGACCGGCACTGCGGACCGGTCAGTCCCCCTTCGAGGACGACCTCTACACGTGGACGCCCGAGGTGGCCGAGGAGCTGGCCCGCCGTCTGGACTCCGACCCCGAGGACGGGGCCGCCGGCGCGGCGCCCGGGTCGACACGCTCCCCCGTGATGCAGGCGCTGCACGACCAGCTCGAGGGCGCACCGCGGCCCGTGGTCCTGCTCGCCGCCGAGCTGCTCTTCATCCAGCAGCTTCCCCTGTCCACGGTCACGGCCCGCCTCAAGCGCGGCCGCGTCCGCGACGTGCTCTCCTGGATCGAGGACGCGCCCGGGATCCCCACCGATCTCGACGAGGTCCTCAGCGAGAAGGGCCCGCTCACCGGGGGCCTGGGGTTCAACGTGCAGATGCGCGAGCACCTGCGCTGGCTGTGCTCGTTCGTCATCCACTGGGCGGAGCTCGACGCGTCCGTCCGGGACGCCGCGCTGTCGGACCCGTGGGAGTTCCAGCGCGCGGCCCGCTCCACCCCCGGTGACTGGCGGGCCATCCGCTACAGCCTCCAGTACCTCGTGTGGCCCGGCTACTTCCAGCCGATCGTCAAGCACGAACACAAGACCCGCATCCGCGACGCGTTCGCCGACCTCATCGGCGGCCCGTCCGGCATCGACGAGCTGGACATCGACCAGGACCTGCACCGCATCTCCGAGGTGCTGTCCGCGCAGCTCGGCCAGCCCGTCGACTGGTACCGCGGCTCCGTGGCCAACCAGTGGCAGCGCCACCGCGACGACCACTCCCGGCGCGCCTGGCTCGTGCGGCCCGGCCGCGGCGGCGTCGGCCAGGCCG
>NZ_JAALDN010000015.1 GCF_014144855.1 Dietzia maris
ACGGCGAATCCCACCTTCGGCCGGCCCAACGCGACCGCCGGCTCTCCCACCTGCCCCTTCGCGGACCGATTCGGCCGCCGCCTGCCACGGGGGTTCGCCTCCGAGGCCGCGGGCCTGGACTGGCGCACGCTGCTCGACACCTACGCCCCGTCCACCGACCGCTTCCACCTGGCCGATTTCTCCCGCCGCCCGCTGGGCCGGGGCATCACCGCCTACGAGGCGATCCTGGCCACCCGTACCGCCGGGGACGCGCCCGGCGAGTTCACCGCCCGCCGCCTGACCACCGAGTCCTGCGGCGACGTCACCGCGATGTCCGACATGCTGGGGCAGGTCGGCGCCCGCACGGAGATCGAGCAGTTCCACCAGTACGAGGGCCACCGGCACGACGGCCACGCGTTCGGCGAGGCCGGATCGTGGTGCACCATCCTGCGCGCCAGCTGTGGTCGCCGCGAGACGTGGGCGCTCGGGTTCGGGCAGACCTCCACCGAGGCCTCGATCGCGGCGCTGCTCAGCGCCGCGACCCGTCTCCACCTGCGGTGAAGACGGGTCAGAAACACCGTTCTGTAAAGTGACCACAGGAACCACGCCCCGGTCGACCACCGACTCCCCGCCGCCTCGCGGCGGATACGTCCGCATGTCGTCGTCCGTTCGACGCAAGGAGAGGAGCCGCCGGTGATCGTGATCCTCGCGGCCCATGCCGTGGCCGCCCTGATCGCGATCCCGTTGGTGTCCAGGTTCGGACGCCGCGCCTTCCCGCTCCTGGCGTTGGTCCCCGCCGCCGGCACGGTGTGGGTGGCCGCGAACCTCGACCGGGTACCCACGGACTCCATCCAGTGGGCTCCCGGCATCCACCTCGCGCTCGACCTGCGGATGGACGCCCTGTCCGCGCTGATGTCCCTCATCGCACTGGGCGTCGGTGCGTTGGTGCTGTTCTACTGCACCTGGTACTTCGACGACTCCGAACCGCGACTCCACCTGTTCGCCGCGGAGCTCGTCGCCTTCGCGGGCGTCATGTTCGGCCTGGTCGTGGCCGACAACATGATCCTGCTGTACATCTTCTGGGAGATCACCTCCGTTCTGAGCTTCCTGCTGGTCGGCCACTACGCCGAGCGGGCCTCGTCCCGGCGTGCCGCCACCCAGGCACTGCTGGTGACCACCCTCGGCGGCCTGGCGATGCTCGTCGGCATGATCATCCTGGCGCAGGAGGCCGGGTCGTACCTGCTCAGCGAGATCGTCGCGGCCCCACCGTCGGGGGCCCAAGTCCACTGGGCCCTCGCCCTGCTCATCATCGGCGCGGCGAGCAAGTCCGCCATCGCTCCCCTGCACTTCTGGCTACCGGGGGCGATGACCGCCCCCACCCCGGTGAGCGCGTACCTGCACTCCGCGGCCATGGTCAAGGCCGGCGTCTTCCTCGTCGCGGCGTTCAGTCCCGGGTTGTCCGGCTCGTCCACCTGGCAGCTACCGCTCATCGCCCTGGGCCTGGTCTCCCTGCTCATGGCCGGGTGGCGGGCGCTGAGAGAGACGGACCTCAAGCTGGTGCTGGCCTTCGGCACCGTGTCCCAGCTGGGCTTCCTGCTCGTGCTGGTGGGCATCGGCTCCCGGGACACCATGCTCGCCGGGCTCACCATGCTGCTGGCGCATTCGCTGTTCAAGTCGTCCCTGTTCATGGCGGTCGGCGTGATCGACAAGACGACCGGCACCCGCGAGATCCGCGAGCTGTCGGGCCTCGGTCGCACGCGGCCCGCGCTGGCGGTGTTCTTCACCCTCGCCGCCGCCTCGATGGCCGGGCTCCCGCCCTTCCTCGGGTTCATCGGCAAGGAGTCCGCGTTCGCCACCGTGCTGGCCGAGGGGAGGCTGCACGGGATGCCGGCGATCGTCGTCACCGCGGGCCTCGTCGTGGGCTCGGTGCTCACCTTCTCGTACACCGCCCGCCTGGTCATGGGTGCATTCCGGGACAAGCCGTCCTTCTCCGACGGGATCAGCCCGGCCGTCGCCGACTCGAAGCCAGTCAACCCGATGTTCCTCTCGGTGCCCGCGGTCCTCGCCGTCGCCGGCCTCGTGCTCGGCCTGTGGTCGGCGCCCGTCGAGAACCTCCTCGTCCGGTTCGTCGACGTCGCGTTCCCGCCCGGCAGCCCGTGGCGCGGCGACGAGACCTACCACCTGGGACTGTGGCACGGCGTCGGCATCCCGCTGGCGCTCACGGCGGTCGTGTACGTGCTGGGAGCCATGCTCTACGTCGCCCAGCGGACCGTCGAGCGGATGCAGTTCGAGTCCCCCGCGCTGGGTAACGCCGACCGCATCTACGACGCCGTCCTGCGCTTCTTCGACCTCCTGTCCCTGCGCCTGACCGCGAGCATCCAGCGCGGCTCCCTCCCGCTGACGCTCGGCATCATCCTGTTCACCCTCGTGCTGTTCCCGTTCGCGTCTCTCATGGTCGGCACCCGCGAGGGCCTGCGGATGGAGCTGGCGGGCAACCCGGTCGTGCTGTTCGTCATGATCCCCATGACCGTCGCCGCGATCGCCGCCACCGTCCTGCGCAACCGTCTCGCCGCGGTGATCAGCATGTCCGTCACCGGCTACGGCGTCGCCATCATCTTCGCCTTCCACGGCGCCCCGGACCTGGCCCTCACCCAGGTGTTGGTCGAGACGCTGCTGATGGTCGCGTTCGTCCTGGTGCTGCGCACGATGCCCGCCGAGGTCCCGTTGTCGGACGGCTTCCGCCGGACCCGCGCCTGGCTCGGCATCGGGGTGGGGCTGCTCGTGGTGATCGTCGGCGCCTACGCGATCAACGCCCGCCAGCGGCCCGCCGTGTCCACCGTCTTCCCGGACCTCGCCTACGACATCGGCAACGGTGCCAACGCCGTCAACGTCACCCTGGTCGACATCCGCGCCTGGGACACCCTCGGTGAGATCACAGTGCTGCTCGTCGCCGCCACCGGTGTGGCCAGCCTGGTCTTCCGCAACCGCCGCTACGGCTCAGGGCCCCGCCTCGCCGACGCCGGCAAGACGCGCTCCGGCCGACGGGGCATCGAGGCCGCCCGGATCGTCGTCGAGGCTCCCGGCGCCTCCCCCGGCCGCTGGCTGGTCGGGGCGACAGTCCGCGATCCGCGGGCCCGTTCCCTCGTTCTCGAGGTCACCACCAGGCTCATCTTCCCCACCATGATGATCCTGAGCCTGTTCTTCTTCTTCGCGGGACACAACAACCCCGGAGGGGGCTTCGCCGGCGGTCTCGTGGCGGGCCTGGCCCTCGTACTGCGGTACGTCGCCGGCGGCCGCTACGAACTCGGGGAGGCCATCCCTATCGACGCCGGCCGGATCCTCGGATTCGGGCTCCTGCTGGCCGCCGGCACGGCGACCGCGTCCATGTTCTTCGGGGCGCCTCCCCTGTCCAGCGCCACCTTCGAGGGGACGCTCCCCGTGTTCGGGGACGTCAAGTTCGTCACGGCCCTGTTCTTCGACGCGGGGGTCTACCTCATCGTCGTCGGTCTCGTCCTCGACATCCTCCGCAGCCTCGGCGCCCGACTCGACCTGGACGCCGAGGACCTCGAGGAACTCCGCGCCGTCTACGTCGACGCCACCGACTCGCCGTCCACCGCCTCCCTGCGCCGCGTCCCCGGCGTCGACGGCGCCGCACCGCGGTCCGATCTGGCCGCCCGCCGCGCCGCGCGCCTGAAGGCCGCCGAGAACCAGGGCACGACGTCCCGGGGGATGCCATGACCGCCGACTTCGCACTGCTGCTCCTGGCCGGCATCCTCAGCGCCGCCGGCGTCTACCTGCTGCTCGAGCGGGCCATCATCAAGATCCTGCTGGGCATCATGATCCTGTCCAACGGCGTCAACCTGCTGCTGCTGGCGGCGGGCGGCGCCCCCGGGAACCCGCCCATCCGCGACCGGACCTGGGGCGGCAACGCCACCGACTCCGATCCGCTGGCCCAGGCCATGATCCTCACCGCCATCGTCATCACCGCCGGTGTCGGGGCGTTCATCCTGGCGCTGGCCTACCGCTCGTACCAGTTCACCACCGTGGACGAGGTCGCGGACGACGTCGAGGACACGAAGATCGCCCGACGGTCCCCCACCGACGCCTGGTCCGCCCCCGACCGTGACGCCTCCGACGACCACACCACCGGTCAGCCCACCGAACTCGGTGACCACGTCGACTACGACGACGAGGACCTCGAGGAGGCCGAAGCCGAGGCCGCCGCCGAAGCCCGCGCGGAAGCACGGGCCCGGGCCGAGGCCGATGCTCGCGCGGAGGCACGGGCCCGAGCCGAGGCGGAGGCCCGACGGATCGATCGACGCGTGAAGCGCTACAAGGACGCCGGAAAGGACGAGGACCTGTGATGTCCCCCGAACTCTTCGGCTACCTCATCCCGTCGGTCGTGCTCGCCCCGATGCTGGCGGCCGCCCTCTGTCTGGTGGTCTCCCGCCGACCGCGGGTGCAGAACGTCATCACGATCACCACCCTGTCCGGGGTGTTGGTCATCTCCGGCATCCTGCTGGTGCTCACCGAACAACACGGGATGCACACCGTCCAGGTGGGAGGCTGGGACGCCCCGGTCGGCATCACCCTGGTCGCGGACCGGCTCAGCGCGCTGATGCTGTGCGTGTCCGCCGTGATCCTGCTGACGGTCATCATCTACGCCGTCGGCCAGGGTGTCCGGGACGGAGACGGCGACCAGCCGACCTCGGTCTTCTTGCCGACCTACCTCGCGCTGGCCGCCGGCCTGAACGCGGCGTTCATCGCCGGCGACCTGTTCAACCTGTTCGTCGGGTTCGAGATGCTGCTGGCCGCGTCCTACGTCCTGCTCACGCTGGGTGCCAGCCAGGAACGTGTGCGCGCGGGCGTGTCGTACACCGTCGTATCGATGGTGTCCTCCATGGTCTTCCTGCTGGGCATCGCACTGACCTACTCCGCCGTCGGAACGCTCAACCTGGCGCAGATCGCCACCCGGATGACCGAGGTCCCGGACGGCCTGCGGCACACCATCTTCGCCGTGTTCCTCGTGGCGTTCGGCATCAAGGCCGCCGTGTTCCCGCTGTCCACCTGGCTGCCCGACTCGTACCCGACCGCGCCCGCCCCGGTCACCGCCGTGTTCGCCGGCCTGCTCACCAAGGTCGGCGTCTACGCGATCATCCGCTTCCACACCCTGGTGTTCCCCGGTGGCAGCATGGACGGCGTCCTCCTGGTGGCCGGCCTGCTGACGATGGTCGTGGGCATCCTCGGTGCGATCGCCCAGTCGGACATCAAGCGAATCCTGTCGTTCACCCTGGTCAGCCACATCGGCTACATGATCTTCGGGATCGCCCTGTCCACCGAGTCCGGGCTCAGCGCCGCGATCTACTACGTCGGCCACCACATCGTCGTGCAGACCACACTGTTCCTGGTCGTGGGCCTCATCGAACGGCAGGCGGGGTCGTCCTCCCTGCGCCGCTTGGGGTCCCTCGGCGTCGTCAGCCCCGTCCTCGCCGTCACGTTCCTCATCCCGGCGCTCAACCTGGGCGGGATCCCGCCGTTCTCCGGCTTCGTCGGCAAGCTCGCCGTGGTCCAGGCCGGCGCAGAGGTCGGCGGGGTCCTCATGTGGGTGCTCGTCGCCGGCGCCATGGTCACCAGCCTGCTGACGCTGTACGTGGTCGTGCGCGTGTGGTCCAAGGCGTTCTGGCGGCCCCGGGCGGACGCCCCCGAGGGCGCGATCGCGCTGGCCAAGCCGCTCGCACTGCTGCCGTCCGACGAGTACGTCGAGTTCGACGAGCGCGACGAGGTCGGGCGGATGCCGTGGAGCATGCTGGCCCCGACATGGGCGCTCATCGTCGTCTCGCTCCTCATGACCGTCTTCGCCGGCCCACTGCTCGCGGTCACCGACGGCGCCGCCGAAAGCCTCCGGGAGCGTGTCGAGTACCTCGTCACCGTCCCCACCGACGCCACACCCGAACGCTTCGTCGACTCCGTGACGGGGGTGCGCTGACATGGCCCGGAAGATGACGTTGGAGCCGCGGGTACTCGGCGCCCGCCTGTTCATGACCCTGTGGCTGGCCTTCGCCTGGGTCCTGCTGTGGGGCAGCATCGACATCGGCACCATCGCCGCCGGACTCATCGTCGCGACCGTGGTGATGGCCGTCCTCCCGCTCCCCCGCGTCCCCGTCGAGGGTCTGCTGCGGCCGGTGTCGATGGTGTGGCTGGTGATCGTGGTGGCCTACTACCTCGTCCGGTCGTCGATCGCCGTCGCCTGGCTGTCGGTCCGGCCCCAGGCTCCCCCGCGCTCCGCCGTGCTGCGCGCCCCGATGCGGCTGAAATCCGACTTCACACTGGCGCTGGCCGTCAACACCCTCAACCTCATGCCGGGCGGCATCGTCGTCCGCGTGGATCCCGCGGCCCGGTACGTCTACATCCACGTGCTGAACACCGGAACCGACGACGCCGTGGAGCATTTCAGATCCCAGACCGCGCACATCGAGACGCTCTACCAGCGCGCCTTCGAGCGCGACGAGGACTGGAAGCCGAGCCCGGAGCACTACTCCGCACCCGCCGACAGCGCCCCGACGACCGTGGGCACCGCGGACTCCGCGGAATCCGCACCCCACGCCGCTAACCAAGCCGCGCCAGCTCACGCCGCCGCAGACCACACCGACGCAGAAAAGCCCGAAGCTGCACGAGCCGAAGCGGAGCAGGAGGCAGCCGAGCACTCGGCCCACCACGCGGACGACGCCGGCGGCCCCACCCCGGGACAGGAGGCCCCCCGGTGAACATCATCTCGCTCGTCCTCTGGAGCCTGGCCGTCATCGCGCTGACGGCCGCGCTGTTCGCCACCATGATCCGGCTCGTCGGCGGCCCCAACACCCTCGACCGGCTGATCTCCCTGGACGCGCTCGTCGCGGTCGCCCAGGGCGGCATCGGCATCTACATCGCCTGGTCCAAGGACACCACCCCCGCCGCCGCGCTCGTCGCGCTCGCCCTCGTGGCGTTCCTCGGCTCGGTGTCCGTGGCCCGTTTCCGCGTGAACGACACCGTCGGAACGCCCGAGGAGGCCCTCCCATGACCAACGACCTGGTGGAGATCATCTCCGCACTGTTCGTCCTCGCCGGCGCGCTGCTGACACTGGCCAGCGCGATCGGCCTCGTCCGCTTCCGCGACACCCTCAGCCGCATGCACCCGGCCGCCAAGCCGCAGGTCCTCGGCCTCGTGCTGATCCTGCTCGGCGCCGGGATCCGGATCTTCCCGGACATCGACCTGGGCATGCTCGTGCTGGCCGCGATCGTCGCCGTGTGCACGGCGCCGGTGATCGCGAACCGCGTGGGCAACCTCGCCTACCGGGAGAGCGTCGAAGACGGCACCATCACCCACGAGGCCCCCGTGCTGGAGAAGTTCACCGGGTCGGGCCTCGACGGCAGCGCCGCCAACTGACCCGTCGCGCGGCCGGGGCCGGCCGCCGGCTCAACGCGAAGAGCGTCCCGCACCTGTCCCTCTCGGGGAACGTGTGCGGGACGCTCTTCTCGTCGTTCGGGGGTGGTGTCGACCCGTCAGGTCAGGGGCGGGCTGCTCAGGGGGCGGGCTGCGCCGGGGCGTTGCCGGCCTGCTGCCCGGCTCCCGGGACGACCGCGCCGTCGTCGGTGGTGGCCTGGCCGCC
>NZ_JAALDN010000160.1 GCF_014144855.1 Dietzia maris
GTCACCGCTCAGCTATGGGAGACACGCCCTAGTGCTGCCCGTCGGCCGGCTCGACGAGCTCAAGGAGCACGCCGCCCGCGTCCTTGGGGTGGACGAAGTTGATCCGCGAGTCCGCGGTGCCCCTCTTGGGTGCCGGGTAGAGGACCCTGACGCCCCGGCCCGTGAGATGGGCGGTGATCGCGTCGATGTCGGTCACGCGGACGGCCATCTGCTGGATGCCGGGGCCGTTGCGGTCGATGAACTTGGCGATCGTGGAGGACTCGTCCAGGGGCGCGAGGATCTGCAACAGGGCGCTGCCATCGGGACGACGGGGGGAGCCGAGCATCGCCTCGCGCACGCCCTGCTCCTCGTTCACCTCCTCGTGGAGATTCTCCATTCCCAGGTTGTCGCGATACCAGGCCACGGCGGCGTCGAAGTCGGGGACCGCGACGCCGACGTGGTCGATCGCCACGACGAGCTCGGAGGGGAGGAGGGGCTGGCCTGCTGGGGTAGTCGTCATACCTCCCACGCTAGTCGGTCCCCACTCGCGGTAGTTTGGCCCCACAGTCTCATCCCCTCCATCGGAAGGTGTCCCATGACCGCCGACCCCACCCGTACCGTCATCGTCTCCGGCGCCCGCACCCCCTTCGGCCGGCTCCAGGGCGGACTGTCCTCGCTGTCCGCCCCGGAGCTGGGCGGCATCGCGATCAGTGCGGCCCTCGAGCGGGGCGGTGTGTCCCCGGAGGCCGTCGACCAGGTCATCATGGGGCAGGTGCTCTCGGCCGGAAACGGCCAGATGCCCGCGCGGCAGGCCTCGCTCGCCGCAGGTCTGCCCAAGCGTGTCGACGCCCTGAGCATCAACAAGATGTGTCTGTCCGGCCTGACGGCGATCGCCCTGGCGGACCAGGCGATCCGATCCGGCTACTCCGAGGTCGTCGTGGCCGGCGGTCAGGAGTCGATGTCCCAGGCCCCGCACCTGCTTCCCAAGAGTCGCAGCGGGTACAAGTACGGCTCGATCGAGGTGCTCGATCACATGGCGTACGACGGCCTGCACGACGTTCCGACCGACCAGCCGATGGGTGCGCTCACGGAGGCGCGCAACGTCGAGCTGGAGATCACCCGTGAGCACCAGGACGAGTTCGCGGCGATCTCCCACCAGCGCGCGGCCGCGGCAGCGAAGGAGGGGCGGTTCGCCGACGAGATCGTGCCGGTGACGGTCAAGGGCCGCAAGGGCGACACCGTCGTGGACACCGACGAGGGCGTGCGCGCCGACTCGACCCCCGAGTCGATGAGCAAGCTCCGTCCGGCCTTCTCGAAGGACGGGACCATCACCGCCGGTTCGTCGTCGCAGATCTCGGACGGCGCCTCGGCGACCATCATCACGTCCGCGGCCCGTGCCGAGGCCGAGGGCTGGCCCGTGCTCGCCGAGATCGTCGGCTACGGCACCGTCGCGGGCCCCGACTCGACCCTCCAGCACCAGCCCGCCGACGCGGTGCTGAACGCGTGCGAGCGGGCGGGAGTCGACGTCTCCGACATCGACCTGTTCGAGTTCAACGAGGCCTTCGCCTCCGTCGGACTGCACTCGACCCGCATGCTCGACCTGACCCCCGACAAGGTGAACGTGAACGGCGGCGCCATCTCGATCGGTCACCCGATCGGGGTGTCCGGCAACCGCGTGGTGCTGACCCTGGCCCTCGAGCTCGCACGCCGCGGCGGCGGGCTCGGAGCGGCTGCCCTGTGCGGCGGCGGCGGCCAGGGTGACGCCCTGATCATCCGGGTGCCCGCGGCC
>NZ_JAALDN010000161.1 GCF_014144855.1 Dietzia maris
CCGGCCCGTCCGCGGGCGGCGGCCAACCCCTGGGCAGCGGTCGCCAGGGCGGTGGACCACGGGACCGGGACCAGCCCGCCGCCCTCGCCGCGGACCATGGGGGTGGTGATGCGGTCGCGCTGGGTGGCGTAGGTGAACGCCCACCGGCCCTTGTCGCAGTTCCACTCCTCGTTGACCTCGGGGTCGTCGCCGGCGAGGCGGCGCAGGACCTTCCCGCGACGGTGGTCGGTGCGCTGCCCGCAACCGCTGGCGCAGTGCTCGCAGACCGCCGGGCTGGAGACCAGGTCGAAGGGGCGGGCGCGGAAGCGGTACTGCGCGCCGGTCAGGGCGCCCACCGGGCAGATCTGGACAGTGTTCCCCGAGAAGTAGGACTCGAACGGCTCGTCGCCGTACACCCCGACCTGCTGCCGGGCGCCGCGCTCGAAGAGGTCGATGAACGGGTCCCCGGCGATCTGCTCGGAGAAGCGGGTGCACCGGGCGCACATGACGCAGCGTTCGCGGTCGAGCAGCACCTGCGACGAGATGGCGATCGGCTTGGGGAACGTGCGCTTGACCTCGGTGAACCTCGACCGCCCGTGGCCGCTGGACAGGGCCTGGTTCTGCAGCGGGCACTCGCCGCCCTTGTCGCAGACCGGGCAGTCGAGCGGGTGGTTGATGAGCAGCAGTTCCATCACCCCGCGCTGGGCCTTGTCGGCCATCTCGGAGGTGAATTGCGTGCGCACCTGCATGTCCTGGGTGACCGGGGTGGTGCACGAGGTGACGGGCTTGGGCGCGCCCTCGACCTCGACGATGCACTGGCGGCACGCCCCGGCCGGCTCGAGCAGCGGGTGATCGCAGAAGCGGGGGATCTGCACGCCCAACCGCTCGGCGGCGCGGATGATGAGCGTGCCGGGCGGCACAGAGACCGCGCGGCCGTCGACGGTGAGCGTGACGAGATCGTCCGTGCGCTCTGACTTGGCGCGCTCTGACTTGGCGCGGCCATGGTCCGGCTCCTGGTCGGGACCGCGGGCGTCGCGGGGGACACCTGACCGGGCGGAGGTCATCGGGCCACCTCCTCGGGTCGTGTGGGATCCGGTCGTGTGGGGTCCGGTCGAGTGGCCGGCCGCACGGGCGGACGCCGGGAGCCGGCGCCCGCACGGTCGGTCCGGTCGAAGAGGGTGGAGCGGCTGTGGTCGAACGGGCAGCCATCCGGGATGTGCGCGAGGTACTCGTCGCGGAAGAGCGCGATTGACGAGATGATGGGGGTCGCGGCGGCGTCGCCGAGGGCGCAGAACGACTTGCCGGCGACGTTGTCGGAGATGTCGAGCAGTCGGTCCAGATCGTCGGCGGTGGCGGTGCCGTCCTCGAGTCGGTGCATGATCTGCTCCAGCCAGAACGTGCCCTCGCGGCAGGGGGTGCACTTGCCGCACGACTCGTGGGCGTAGAACTCCGTCCACCGCAGCACCGCTCGCACGACGCAGGTGGTGTCGTCGAAGATCTGCAGCGCCTTGGTGCCGAGCATGGTGCCCTCGGCGGCGCAGCCCTCGTAGTCGAGCGGCATGTCGAGATGGGCGTCGGTGAGCAGCGGGGTCGAAGAACCACCGGGGGTCCAGAACTTGAGGGTGTGGCCCTGGCGGATCCCGCCGGCCAGGTCGAGTAGCTCGCGCAGGGTGATGCCCAGCGGGGCCTCGTACTGGCCGGGCCGGGTGACGTGCCCGGACAGTGAGTACAGGGTGAAGCCGGGGGACTTCTCCGAGCCCATCGAGCGGAACCACTCGGGCCCGTGCTGGAGGATCGACGGGACGCTGGCGATGGACTCGACGTTGTTCACCACCGTCGGACAGGCGTAGAGGCCGGCGACGGCGGGGAACGGCGGCCGCAGTCTGGGCTGGCCGCGGCGCCCCTCGAGCGAGTCGAGCAGGGCGGTCTCCTCGCCGCAGATGTAGGCGCCGGCGCCGGCGTGGACGATCAGCTCGAGGTCGAATCCGCTTCCGAGGATGTCGCGGCCGAGGTACCCGGCCTCGTAGGCCTCGGCGACCGCCACCTGCAGGCGGCGCAGGACGGGCACCACCTCACCGCGCAGATAGATGAACGCGTGCGAGGAGCGGATGGCGTACGCGGCGATGATGATGCCCTCGACGAGCACGTGCGGGGTGGCCATCATGAGCGGCATGTCCTTGCAGGTGCCGGGCTCGGACTCGTCCGCGTTGACCACCAGGTAGTGGGGCTTGGCGGCCGCGGAGGCCTGCGTGCCCGGGCCGGAGTCGGAGCCGTCGGCCGACTCGCCGGTCTCCTGCGGGATGAAGCCCCACTTGCGGCCGGTGGGGAACCCGGCGCCGCCACGGCCGCGCAGGCCGGCGTCGAGGACGGTGGAGATGACCTCGTCCGGTCCGGTGGCCAGGGCGTTGCGCAGGCCCGTGTAGCCGTCGTGGTCCAGGTAGGTCTCGAGCGTCCAGCTGTCGGGGGCGTCCCAGTAGCGGCTGAGGTACGGCGCGAGCGGCATGTCAGGCCTCCTCGTCCGGTGTGGTGGTGGTCG
>NZ_JAALDN010000162.1 GCF_014144855.1 Dietzia maris
TCGGTTGAGGGCAGCTCAGTGGACTCGTCCGGCCCCGCGGGGGCGCGCATGTCGTGTTCGCGGGCGATCCGCAGCCCGACCAGGGTCGCGTCGCCGGGGGCGCCGTCGTTCGCGCCGGGGCGGGTGTCGGGGAAACCGGCGAGGAGGCGGGAGGTCTCGCGGAACGTGCACAACGGCGCGCCCCGGGTCGGGGTCACCGTCCGGCCGGCCCGCAGGTCGTCCACGACCTGCCGGGCGGAGGCGGGGGTCTGGTCGTCGAAGAACTCCCAGTTGACCATCATCACCGGGGCGTAGTCGCAGGCCGCGTTGCACTCGATGCGCTCGAGCGTCACCCGGCCGTCGTCGGTGGTACCGGGCCCGTCGAGCCCCAGGTGGTCATGCAGGTCGGCGTAGATCTCGTCGCCGCCCATCACCGCGCACAGTGTGTTTGTGCACACCCCGACCAGGTAGTCGCCCGTGGGCGTGCGTCGGTACATCGAGTAGAACGTGGCGACGGCCATGACCTCGGCGGAGGTGAGTCCGACGGCGAGGGCACAGAACTCGATGCCGGCGGGCGTGAGGTGCCCGTCCTCGGCCTGGACGAGGTGCAGGAGTGGCAGCAACGCCGACCGGGCCTGCGGATAGCGGGCGATGATCACCTCGGCGTCGGCCCGCAGTCTCGCCAGGACGTCGTCGGGGTAGTGCCGGCGGGCGTCGGGCCGGACGATCGCCCCCGGCTCGTCCGGCTGCTGCCCGAACTGCAGGAAGACCGGTTCGCGACTCGTCGACTCCATGCTGCTCATCGGTCCACCCCTCCCATCACGGGGTCGATGCTGGCGACCGAGGCGATGACGTCGGAAAGCATCCCGCCCTCGCACATCGCGGCCACGGCCTGCAGGTTGGTGAACGACGGGTCGCGGTAGTGCACCCGGTACGGGCGGGTCCCGCCGTCGGAGACCATGTGCACCCCCAGTTCGCCGCGCGGGGACTCCACCGGCACGTACACCTGGCCCGGCGGGACCGCGAAACCCTCGGTGACCAGCTTGAAGTGGTGGATCAGTGCCTCCATGGAGCTGTCCATGATCGTGCGGACGTGCTCGGCGGAGTTGCCGAGCCCGTCGGGGCCCACCTTGAGCTGGGCGGGCCAGGCGATCTTGGGGTCGTCGACCATCACGGGTCCCGGTTCGAGCCGGTCCAGGCACTGCTCGACGATCTTCAGCGACTCCTTCATCTCGTCTACCCGGATGACGAACCGGTCGTAGCAGTCACTCGCCGACCCGGTGATGACGTCGAACTCGTAGTCCTCGTACCCGCAGTACGGGTCGGACCGGCGCACGTCGTGCGGCAGGCCCGTCGCCCGTAGGACAGGGCCGGTCACGCCGAGGGCCATGCATCCGGTGAGGTCGAGGTAGCCGACGTCCTGCAGCCGCATCTTCCAGATGGGGTTCTCCCGCAGCAGCAGTTCCATCTCGCGGATCCGCCCGGGCATCACCTCGAGCAGTTCGCGCACCTGGGGGACCGCCTCGTCGGGCAGGTCCTGGACCACCCCGCCGGGCCGGACGTAGGCGTGGTTCATCCGCAGACCCGTGATGACCTCGAAGACGTCCAGGACCAGCTCGCGCTCGCGGAACCCGAACAGCATCGGCGTGCTCGCGCCCAGCTCCAGGGCACCGGTGGCCAGGGCGACCATGTGGGAGGAGATCCGGTTGAGCTCCATGAGCATGACCCGGATGACCGACGCCCGCGGCGGGACCTGCTCGGTGATCCCGAGCAGCTTCTCCACGCCCAGGCAGAAGGCGACCTCGTTGAAGAACGGCGACAGGTAGTCCATCCGGGTCACGAACGTCACGCCCTGGGTCCAGTAGCGGTATTCCAGGTTCTTCTCGATGCCCGTGTGCAGGTAGCCGATGCCGCAGCTCGCCCGGGTGACGGTCTCGCCCTCGATCTCCAGGATCAGCCGCAGCACCCCGTGCGTGGACGGGTGCTGCGGGCCCATGTTCACCACGATGCGGTCGTCGTCGGCGTTGCGCGCCGCCTCACTGATCGCGTCCCAGTCCTGCCCGGAGGCGGTGAGGATCGTGTCGGAGTCCGCGGCGCGGTCGGCACGGGCCGAGCGCCTCGCGCGGGTGCGATCGGCGGTCATGAGTACGCCCTCCGCTGATCCGGCGGCGGGATGGTCGCGCCCTTGTACTGGACCGGGATCCCGCCCAGCGGGTAGTCCTTGCGCTGCGGATGGCCCTCCCAGTCGTCCGGCATCTCGATCCGCGTCAGCGACGGGTGGCCGTCGAAGACGACGCCGAAGAAGTCGTACGTCTCCCGCTCGTGCCAGTCCGCCGTGGGATACACGCGGGTGAGCGTGGGGATGTGCGGGTCTGCGTCCGGGGCCGACGTCTCGAGCATCACGCGGCGGTTGTGGGTGATCGACTGCAGCGGATACACCACGTGCAGCTCCCGGTCCGTGGCGTCGGGGTAGTGCACCCCGCTCGCGCCCAACGACATCTCGAACCGCAGGTCCGGGGCGTCCCTGAGGGTCAGGGCCACCGCCGGTAGGTGCTCCCGCTCCACGTGCAGGGTGAGTTGTCCGCAGTGGACCACGACCCTCTCGACGGCCTCCTGAAAACTCGGCCCGCCCCGCTGGTGCAGGGCCGCGGTGAGCGCGCGGATGACCTCGTCGTCGTCGTCCTCGTAGGGCGGTGGGGTACTGCCGGGCATCTCGGTCGGGCGCACGAGGCCCCCGAACCCGGTGGTGTCCCCGGAGCCACGGACGCCGAACATGCCGTGGCGCACGCCGACGGTGTCCGCGTCAGGGCTGTCCGTGCGGTCGGGTGGGTTCGGTGCGTCGGGGGCCCGGTCGCGGTCCGCGGCGCCGGAGTCCGGGCGACGATCGGTCATCGGAACATCCCCTCGACGGGGATGAGCGGACGCTGGTCGAGCGCGGCCTGCTCCGCGGCACGGATCGCCTCGGCCCGGTTCGCGCCCAGCGGCATGTTCTGGATCTTGTCGTGCAGCGTGATGATCGCGTGCATGAGCATCTCCGGCCGCGGCGGACATCCGGGCAGGTAGATGTCGACGGGCACGATGTGGTCGACGCCCTGCACGATCGCGTAGTTGTTGAACATCCCGCCCGATGACGCGCACACGCCCATCGACAGGACCCACTTGGGCTCGGCCATCTGGTCGTACACCTGGCGCAGGACCGGGGCCATCTTCTGCGAGACCCGCCCCGCGACGATCATGAGATCGGCCTGCCGGGGGGACGCGCGGAAGACCTCCGTGCCGAATCGGGCCAGGTCGTAGCGTCCACCGCTCGTGGACATCATCTCGATCGCGCAGCACGCCAGACCGAACGTCGCCGGCCACAGCGAGCCCTTGCGCATGTAGCCCGCCAGCTGCTCGACCGTGGTCAGCAGGAAGCCGGCCGGCACCTTCTCCTCGAGTCCCATCTCGGCGCTCCTCTCCGACTCGCCGGGTCAGTCCCAGCTCAGTCCGCCGCGGCGCCACTCGTAGGCGTAGGCGACGGAGACGTTGAACACGAACAGGGCCATCGCGGCCAGCCCGAACACGCCGAGTTGGTCGAAGTGGACGGCCCACGGATAGAGGAAGAGGATCTCGATGCCGAAGATGATGAACAGCATCGCGGTGAGGTAGTACTTCACCGGGAAGCGGCCGCCGCCCGCCGGCTGCGGCGTGGGCTGGATGCCGCACTCGTAGGCCTCGAGCTTGGCGCGGTTGAACCGGCTGGGCCCCGCGAAGGAGGACACGCCCGAGGAGAAGACGGCGAAGGCGACGGCCAGGGCCCCGAGTACCAGGATGGGCACGTATTCGTTCACGTTGGCGTCACTCCTCGCGCTTGTGATGAGAAGCCGCCTGTAGGCGGGCCTCTACTGCAACCGCAGGGGGTTCGAGCGACCGGCGCTGATGGGGTCCGGTCGTCCGTCTCCCCGGCGGGCCGTTCACTGTGCGGCCCGCAACTGTGACTCTACTCACACTGTGTTGACGTGCGTCGGGGGTTCGGACAGATGGCGTCTCGGTCGTGCTCCGCGGGCGGGGGGAAGAGTGCGCGCGGCCGCGGGGGCCGGTGTCAGGCGGGGGCGAGGAGCCCGTTCACCGCGTCGCGCAGGCGCAGCGGGTCGATCGGGTGGGGGACCGACGCGTCCGCGCGGGACCAGTCGGCG
>NZ_JAALDN010000163.1 GCF_014144855.1 Dietzia maris
CAACCATTCCGTACTCCCGCTCCGCAGCGCCGCCGCAGGCTCAGCTTGATTGCTGCCACCACACCGGAGAATCGCTGTCCGCGGCCGCGAGACTGACACCCTGGGACTAGACCGACCACTCAAGCACTGACGTGCGCGGGGAGTGCAGCGGGGTTGGGCGGACAGATGACGGGGAGGTGCAAGTTTGCTAAAGCAGTTTCGTTCCTGGCGTCTCTGCCGTGCAGGGGAGTTCGAGGGTGAATTGTGCTCCGTGGCCTGTGCCGCGGCTGCTTACTCGGATTCGTCCTCCGTGTGCTTCGACCAGTGCTCGGGTGATCGCCAGGCCGATTCCGGTGCCGCCTGCGTTTCGGCCTCGGGCGGGATCGGCTCGGTAGAAGCGGTCGAAGAGATGATCTAGGTGCTGTGCGGCGATCCCTTCCCCGGTGTCGGAGACGGTGATCGCGGTTGTGTTCGTTCTCGAACGAACAGCGCTGAGGGTGACGGTCCCTCCGGTCGGTGTGTGTCGTAGGGCGTTGTCGAGGAGGTTTCCCAGTACCTGTCCTATTCGCTCGACGTCCACGGTGACGTCGGTTGGTTCGATCTCACCCATGTGCAGCTGGACACCTTTGTCCGAGTAGCGTTCGCGTGCTGCGTTGACTGCCGTTTCCACCAGGGCTTTAGTGGTGGTTCGGGCTGGTTGCAGTCGTGTGAGGTGTTCTTCTGCATCGGAGACGTCGACAATGTCCGACGCGAGGCGTTCGAGCCGCCGGGTGGCCGCCCACAACACCTGCCTTGTGGAGTCGTCGAAGGTACGGACTCCGTCGTCCACGGCCTCGAGGTAGGAGTCGATGGTGGCCAGCGGGGTGCGCAGCTCGTGGCCCAGATCCGCGAGCATCCTTCGCCTGGTGGCGTCTGTCGCATCGAGACGCCTGGCCAGTTCGTTGACGCTGGTCGCCAGATCGTCGAACTCCCGGCCAAGTTTCGGACTCGCCATCCGGGTCTCGTAGTGCCCACGCGCTATGTCTGCCGTCGAAGTGGTAACCATGGTGACCGAGCGCTGGACCCGGCGGGTGAGGTACCAACTGGTGAGCAAGGCCACCAGGACCGCGATGGCCACCGCCAGCCCCCAAGCAAGGACTATGGCGACCGTGAAGGCTTCTTCGACGTGGGCTGCTTCGTTCGAATCGTGGTCGATGCCGGCTTGACCGAGGTGGTCGTGGAAAATGCCCGGGGCCAGGGCGGAGGCGACGAGCCACGCGCTGACCGCGCACCCGACGACCACACTGGACATGGCCAGAAGCAGGCGGGTTCCGAAGCTGAACCCAGCGACGCGTCGGCTGGTGCGGGGCCGAGTTTCAGTCGCGTCCGGCGATGGTATGTCGTTCACTGGCCGGTTCCCATGCGGTAACCAACTCCTCTGACCGTGCGTACGAAACGGCCTCGGGAGGCATCGTCGCCCAGCTTGCGGCGAAGGTGACCGATGTGGACGTCTACCAAGTGGTCATCACCCACCCAGTTCGGGCCCCACACGGCGGCCATCAGCTGGGCTCGGCTGAAGACGACCCCAGGGTCGCGGGCGAGCGCGGCGAGGATGTCGAACTCGGTGCGGGTCAGCGCGACATCGGCGCCGCCGACGGTGACCTCTCGGCCCGCGGTGTCAATAGTCAGGTCGCCGACGGTCCGTACCTGCTCCGGCGACCTGCCGTGGTCGATTTCGGTGGCGCCGGTTCGAGGTCTGCGCATCATCGCCTGGATCCTGGCCGAGAGCTCGCGCGGGCTGAACGGTTTGGTCATGTAGTCATCCGCGCCGACGGACAGGCCGATCAGCGTGTCGACCTCCTCGGTCCGGGCCGTAAGCATGACGATGTAGGCGTCGGAGTGCGTCCTGACCTGACGGCATACCTCGATCCCGTCCAGCCCGGGCAGCCCCAGGTCGAGAACGATGACATCGGGATCGATTCGACGAGCCAGACCCACCGCCTCCTGTCCGTCCCCGGTGATCGTGACATCGAACCCGTCGCGCTCGAGATAGGACCCGACCAGGTCGGCGAGGGGCTCCTCGTCATCGACCACCAGCGCCCGCGGACCGGCGTGCTGCTGGGGATGCGAACTGCGAGCGCCAGAAACGGAAGGGGGCATGCAGGCCATCTTCGCCGCAACTCCTGGAAATCCTTCACCCGAGTGGGCGCCTTGACCGAATCTTCACACGATCTCCATCCAGAACGCTCGGGTGGCCGGTCACCATGGGCGGTCGAGTCGGACACGGGAGGTACCTCATGCTCGGATGGGTCGCATTGACCGTCGGCGCCGTGGTCGTCACCGCACTGTGGGCGTCAACCTTGCTCCTGGTCACTGCCCTGTTCGGGCCGTCGCCCTCGGAGGGCGACCGATGAAGGAGTTGTCGCGGCGGGCATTTCTCATCGGTTCGGTCCTGGCCGGCGCGGGTGCGGTGACCGCCTGCAGCGAGCCGGCGCCCTCGGGGGTGCCGGTGTCGGCGTCGGATCCGGCGATCCGGGACCTGGAGGCCGAGCGGCAGCGACCAGGCCAGCAGGTGGTGAACGCTCGGCTGTCCCCGCGCCCGGTGGAGGTCGATCTCGGTGGTCTCGTGGTGTCGACCTGGGCATTTGCTGACACTGTTCCGGGTCCGGTCCTGCGGGCCCGGGCAGGAGATCTGCTGCAAGTCGAGGTGGATAACCAGCTCGACCAGGAGACGAGCGTGCACTGGCACGGCATCGCCCTGCGCAACGATATGGACGGAGTGCCCGGTCTGACCCAGGACCCGATCCATCCGGGCGCCCGGTTCACCTACGACTTCACAGTCCCCCACGCCGGGACTCATTGGTACCACTCACACTCCGGGCTACAGCTCGACCGGGGCCTGTACGGTCCGCTGATCATCGACGATCCCGCCGACCCCGGGGACTATGACCACGAATGGATCGTCGTCCTCGACGACTGGATCGACGGCATCGACGGCACGCCCGAGGACGCCGCCGGGCGAGTGGGCATGGATGCCCCCGGCGCTCAGGGCCGGCCGATGGCCGGAATGGGGCACGGCCAGATGGGGGGCGCACGGTCCAGCAACCCGATGATGACCTCCCGGTTGCTCGGTGTCGCCGGGGACGTCCACTATCCGCACTACCTGGTCAACGGCCGAGTCCCGGCCGATCCGATCTCATGGACTGCCAGCCCGGGCCAACGCGCGAAGATCCGGATCATCAACGCCGGGGCGGACACGTTCTTCCGCGTCGCCCTCGGCGGACACACGATGACCGTCACCGACACCGACGGCTTTCCCACCGCTCCCCAGGAGACGGAGGCGATCCTGCTCGGGATGGGCGAGAGGGTCGACGCCGTGGTCACGCTGACAGACGGGGTGTTTCCCCTCTTCGCCGAAGCAGAAGGCAAGAACGGGTACGGGTACGCCCTCGTGCGCACCGGGGCCGGCGAGCTACCCGCCGACCCGCGCCCCGGCGAACTCGACGGACCGGTGCTGCTGGCCGCGGATCTGACCCCAGCGCCGGACTCACGATTGCCGGACCGGGGGCACGACCGCTACCTCAGCGTCGACATGGGCGGCAGCATGATGCCGTATCGCTGGACACTCAACGGGCAAACCCACCCCGACACCAGGCCGTTGGAGGTCTCCCGCGACGACCGGGTCCGGATGCGGCTGCGCAACATGTCCGACATGGCCCACCCGATGCACCTTCACGGTCACACCTTCGCCCTCGCCGACAGCGGGCTGCGCAAAGACACCGTCACGATCCGCCCCATGCGGACTATCGAGATCGAGTTCGACGCGAACAACCCCGGCCAATGGGCCTTCCACTGCCACAACGCCTACCACCAGGAAGCCGGAATGATGACCACCTTGTCCTACCTCGCCTGACCACCACCCGATCGACACACCACCCGATCTTGACGCCGACCCGAAAGGACATCGACCACGATGACCCGCACCACTCTGCTCCTGCCCGCAGCCCTGACCGCCGTTGCCCTGACGCTGTCCGCCTGCACCGACAGCACCGACAGCACCGAAGCCTCGCCCGCCGCGCCCACCACCGCGGCCGGCGCCACCACACCCGTGGCCGGCACCGTTGCCTCTGGCCAGGACGAGGAGCATTCGCAGGCCGACGTGATGTTCGCGCAGATGATGCTCCCGCACCACCAGCAGGCGATCGAGATGAGCGACATCATCCTGGCCAAGGACGACATCCCCGCCGACGTCGCGGCGCTCGCCGAGGAGATCAAGGCTGCCCAGGGCCCCGAGATCGCGCAGCTGACCGACTGGCTGGAGCAGTGGGGCGAGGCGACCGAACCGCAGGATGGTCACGGCGGTCACGACATGTCCATGATGGAGGGAATGCTCTCCGACGACGAACTAGAACAGCTGTCCGACGCACAGGGAGCCGACGCCGCCCGGATGTTTTTGGAGCAGATGATCGCCCATCACCAGGGCGCCATCGCCATGGCCGAGGAGGAGGTCGAAGGTGGCCGCTACCAGCCTGCGGTCGAGTTGGCCCAGACCATCATCGACACCCAGCAGCAGGAGATCGACACCATGCGCGACCTGCTCACCTCGCTCTAACCACCCGATCGCCATGGGCCACACCGGCCCGGCACGACACCCGAGACACCACACCACGCGGAGAGGAAAATCCATGTTCTCCACAACGCGCTCTGCGCTCCCGCTCACGGCCGTCAAGGAAGCGTGTTCGTGCTGCTCCACGCCCACGGACCTAGAACGAATCGCCGCCACCGGCCGTCCGCGGGCTGACGATGACGCCGCCCTGGCCGCCTGCGCTCACACGAAAGTAGCCAAATGAGTCAGCCACACGATCACCACCACCATGATCGCCGCGGCGGACCCGGTGACGGTTCGGCCGGCCGCCCCGACGAGATGGCCACCTCGGTAGCCGAACATCATCACCCGGGCGCAGCTGACGACGCGGCGGGCCACGGCCACACCGGACAGCATCACTCCGGTCATGAAGACCACGGCGGTCATGCGGGGCACGCAGACCACGTCGGGCAGTTCCGGCGGCTGTTCTGGATCATGCTCGTTTTGGCAGTGCCGGTGGTCGGCTTCAATGACATGTTCGCCGACCTCATCGGCTACCAGCTGCCGGAGGCCGGCTGGGTGTGGTGGGTCTCCCCCGCCCTGGGCACGGTGATTTATCTCTGGGGCGGTCGGCCGTTCCTGACCGGCGCGCTGTCCGAGCTCCGCGCTCGCCAGCCCGGCATGATGCTCCTGATCGGCCTGGCGATCACGGTGGCGTTCATCGCCTCCTGGGGCGCTACCCTGCGCATCCTGGATCATGAGCTGAACTTCTGGTGGGAACTGGCCCTGCTGGTGGTGATCATGCTGCTGGGCCACTGGATCGAAATGCGCTCCCTGGCGCAGACCACCTCCGCGCTCGACTCCCTGGCGGCGCTGCTGCCGGATGAGGCCGAGAAGGTCGACGATGACGACGTCGTCATCGTCTCCCCGGCCGACCTGGTGGTCGGCGACGTGGTGATCGTCCGCCCCGGTGCTTCTGTGCCCGCCGACGGCACGATCATCGACGGCTCGGCCAGCATGGACGAATCCATGGTCACCGGCGAATCCAAGGCGGTCCGCCGCGGCATCGGCGAGCAGGTCGTCGCAGGCACCGTGGCCACTGACTCCGGCCTGCGCGTGAAGGTCTCGGCGACAGGGGACGACACCGCTCTGGCCGGAATTCAGAAGCTGGTGGCCGACGCACAGGCATCCTCCTCGCGGGCCCAGCGCATCGCCGACACCGCGGCCGGCTGGTTGTTCTGGTTCGCCCTCGCATCGGCCGTGATCACCGCGATCATCTGGAGCGCTCTCGGGTTGCCGGACGCGGGTGTGGTGCGCACGATCACCGTGCTGGTCATCGCCTGCCCCCACGCGCTGGGATTGGCGATCCCGCTGGTGGTCTCCATCGCCACCGAACGCGCCGCCCGCGGCGGCGTACTGATCAAGGACCGCCTCGCGCTCGAGTCGATGCGCACCGTCGACGCCGTCCTGTTCGACAAGACCGGCACCCTGACCAAGGGCGAACCCACCGTCACCGGAATCGAATCAATAGACGGGCACACCGCCAACGAGGTGCTTGCCCTGGCTGCAGCCGCCGAGTCCGACAGTGAGCACCCGCTGGCCAGAGCCGTGGTCGGGGCCGCACAGACCCGCGACCTGACCGTGTCGAAGGCGACCGACTTCTCCTCCTCCCCGGCCGTGGGCGTCAAGGCCACGGTGAACGGCACCGTGGTCGAAGTCGGCGGCCCCCACCTGCTCGATCAGCACGGACGCAATGAACTCCCCATCGCCGACCAGTGGCGAGGCGAGGGCGCGATCATCCTGCACATCCTCGCCGAGGGCCGGGTGATCGGCGCGCTGCGGCTGGCCGACGAGATCCGGCCGGAATCCCGGGACGCCGTCGACGCCCTGCATGCCGCCGGAGCCCAAGTCGTCATGATCACCGGCGATGCTCGCGCCGTGGCCGACACCGTCGCCGCCGAACTCGGCATCGACCGGGTCTTCGCCGGGGTCCGGCCAGAAGACAAGGCCGCCAAAGTCGCCGAACTGCAGTCCGAAGGCAAGAAGGTCGCCATGGTCGGCGACGGGGTCAACGACGCGCCCGCACTGGCCCAAGCCGACGTCGGCATCGCCATCGGCGCCGGGACCGACGTGGCGATCGGCTCCGCCGGCGTCATCCTGGCCTCATCGGATCCCCGCTCTGTGCTCTCGGTCATCGAACTCTCCCGGGCGAGCTACCGCAAGATGAAGCAGAACCTGTGGTGGGCCGCCGGCTACAACCTCGCCGCCGTGCCCCTGGCCGCAGGTGTCCTGGCCCCGATCGGATTCGTACTGCCCATGGGCGTCGGCGCCATCCTCATGTCCGCCTCCACCGTCGTCGTTGCTCTCAACGCGCAGCTGCTGCGCCGTCTCGACCTCCGCCCGGACACCGTCACCACAGCGATGCAACGAGGATGAATCCGATGAACACCACCCACTCCACTCGGAGACGAGCCGCGATCGCGCTCGTTGCCGCCGCTGCCCTGACCCTGACCGGCTGCTCGCCCGGGCCCGCCGAAAATGCAGTACCCAACTGGCCTCCCGCGTCGTTGGAGCACTACGACCTCGCCGGCCTCGACGCACCCCAGATCATCAACACGCTCGACACCATGCCGGTGGCCGACAGGCCGAACGATCTGATCGCCTCGGTGCAGCCGACAGAGCTGGTCTTGACCAGTGGCGATGAGAGCCTCGAGACGATTCCTATTCCAGAGGACCAGTTCTATCTGTCAGTGGCTCCGTATTACACGAGCACCCACCCCTGCCGATTCCACAGCCTGACCACTTGCCTCGGCGAGATCGCCAACGAACAGGTGCACGTCACAGTCACCGATAACGCCTCCGGTGACACCCTCATCGACGAACCGCTCACCACCTACGACAACGGCTTCCTCGGGCTCTGGCTACCGCGAGGCATCACGGCCACGCTCACCATCGACCACGACGGCAGAACGGCCACCGCTCCGATCTCCACGGGCGACGACGACCTCACCTGCCTGACCACTATGCAACTCGCCTGACATCCCCACTCGCGCCGATATCGCCACCGACGCGGCCACCCACCGGCAGGAAGGTAGTGCGGTCAGCATGGACCACAGCACACAGTCCCAAGACAAGCTCACTCTCACCGGATCCGTCGCGCTGGGAACCGGGGTAATGATCGGAGCCGGCATCTTCGCCCTGGTGGGCCAGGTCGCGGAATTGGCCGGCGGCTGGGTGCCGTGGGCGTTCCTCGCCGGCGCGGTGGTGGTGGCGTTCAGTTCCTACTCCTACATCCGGTACTCGGCCACCAACCCGTCCTCGGGCGGGATCGCGATGCTGCTCAAAGCCGCCTACGGGCCCGGGGTGGCGGCCGGCACGTTCTCCCTGTTCATGTACGTGTCGATGATCCTCGCCGAGTCCCTGCTGGGGCGGACCTTCGGCACCTACGTGCTGCGGCCGTTCGGCATGCAGGACTCCTCCCTGTGGGTGCCGGTGCTGGCAGTGTTCGCCATCGCCGCCGCCGCGCTGGTCAACCTGGTGGGCAACCAGTGGGTCGAGCGGTCAGCCACCGCTACCGCGGCGCTCAAGATCGTGGGCATCGCGGTGCTGGCGATCGCCGGCATCCTGGCCGCGGGCGTGTCCTCGCTGGGCCGACTGTTCACCGTCGCCGAACGCACCCCACCGGAGCACGGCTGGATGGGCTTTCTGGCCGGGGTGACCCTGTGCATCCTGGCCTACAAGGGCTTCACCACGATCACCAACCAGGGCGCGGACCTACGGGACCCGGAGCGCAACATCGGCCGCTCCATCATGATCTCCATCGCCCTGTGCACCGTCCTCTACCTGTTGATCACCGTCGCAGTAACCGCCAGCCTGACCGTTCCGCAGATCATCGGGGCCCGCGACTACGCCCTCGCCGAGGCTGCCAAGCCGATGTTCGGATCCTGGGGCGTCACGCTGACCGTGATCATCGCGGTGGTGGCGACGCTGTCAGGACTCATCGCGAGCTTGTTCTCTGTCTCCAAGCTCTACGACATGCTCCGCGACATGGGCCAGGTGCCGGGCCTACCCGGGGCTGGCGGACACCAGTCGCTCTACATCACAGCCGGCCTGGCGATCCTCATGGCAGCCTTCTTCGACCTGTCACAGATCGCCTCCCTGGGGGCGATCTTGTACCTGGCAATGGACATCGCCATCCATTACGGGATCGTCCGACGCCTCAAGGACGACGTCAATGCCAAGGCGTGGATCCCGTGGGTCGCGATCGTCCTCGACGTCGCAGTGCTCGTACCCTTCCTCCTGCTCAAGGCGCAGTCCGACCCACTCACGCTGGGCATCACCGCGATCGTGGCCCTAGTCATCATCACAGCGCAGTGGATCACCGTGCGTCACCGCTCCGCACAATGATCCGCCCTTCTGCGAAAAGCCGCTACAACGGGTATTGGACGCTTGTTATTACAAAGATTCTGCGAAGGTCGAGCCGAGGGACTGTAGCCAGTTCTGCGCATCAGTAGCGTCGGCGTTAGCTGGGCGCCTCCAGCGACGACTCGGAGAAGAAGGGAGCACATCGATGTCTCACATCACTTCAATGATCGAAACCCACCCCAACGACGCTTCCGGCATAGACGTGCAGAAGCTTGCCGACTGCATCGCCGCGTGTCTCGAATGCGCACAGACTGGACCGTTCCCGCTCTGGTGGACACC
>NZ_JAALDN010000164.1 GCF_014144855.1 Dietzia maris
CACCTCCGCGCCCGGTGCACCGTCGACCTCGGCGCCGGCGACGCCCTCGGCCCCGGCGCCGGTCGTCCTGCCGGCCGCTGCCGACGGCTCGTCCACCGATGACATCAGCTCGACGATGCTGTACGCGGGCACCGAGATCAACGCCCAGCGCGAGATCGCCGAGGAGCAGGCGCGACGGCCGAAGGTCGTCATCCCCGCGATCGGCGCGTTCACCTCCCCCTACGCGATGCGGTGGGGCGTGATGCACTCGGGCATCGACATCGCCAACGTCAACGGCACGCCCATCCTGGCTGCCACGGACGGCGTCGTGGTCGACGCGGGCCCCGCCCAGGGCTACGGCAACTGGGTTCGGATCATGTCCGACGACGGCACCATGACGGTCTACGGCCACATGGAGACCGTCGACGTCCAGAAGGGCCAGCGCGTCTACGCCGGTCAGAAGATCGCCGGTATGGGCAACCTCGGTTTCTCGACCGGCACCCACCTGCACTTCGAGGTGCTCGTCAACGACGGCCAGCAGCACGTCGATCCCGTCATCTGGCTGGCCGAGCACGGTCTCGACGTGCTCGCGGGCAGCGTCGCCTCCGCCTTCGGTAGCTGACAGTTCGACCTGTTCCGGCCGGGCCCACTCGATAGTTCGAGAGGCCCGGCCCCGGCGGCGCCATGACGCCTCTGCTCTAGAGCTTCTGCATGGGGACGCCCCCGATGAGCATCAGCCGGACCTTGCCCGACGCACCGAAGTCGATCGTCGCAGTGGCCCGCGGCCCACTGCCGTCGCAGGACAGCACCTTGCCGAGTCCGTACTTGTCATGGGTGACCCGGTCCCCCGGCGCCAGCTCGAGGGCGGGGGCGGACGCCTTCGCGCGGGGGATCCCGGACGACCGTCCACTCGCGGACCCGGCTCCACCTGAGCCGTACCCGCCCGAACCGTACCCGCCCGAACCGCCTCCGAAGCGGCGGCGCGGGACATACGAGTCGTCATCCCCGACACCGCCACCACCGGCCGGCTCCTCGCGCTGCCATTCGATCGCCTCGGTGGGGATCTCCTCCAGGAACCGCGACCCGGGATTGGTCATGGGTTGCCCCCAGGACGAGCGCATCATCGCGCGGGTCAGGTATAGGCGCTTGCGGGCGCGCGTGATCCCCACGTAGGCGAGCCTGCGCTCCTCGGACAGCTCCGCCGGGTCCCCCAGCGCCCGCATGTGCGGGAAGAGTCCGTCCTCCATGCCGATGAGGAACACCACCGGGAACTCCAGCCCCTTGGCGGTGTGCAGGGTCATCAGAGTGACCTGCCCCTGATCCTCGTCCGGGATCTGGTCGGCGTCGGCGACCAACGAGACCCGTTCGAGGAACGCCGCCAGCGACCCGGGCTCCGCCAAACCCTCGTCGAGGTCGGCATCCGTCTGGTCGGGCACCGCGCCCGCGGCCTCCCCGGCGTCCTCGATCCCGAAGCCCTGCTCCCGCGCGGAGCGCTGCAGTGCGGCCTCCGAGGAGAACTCCCGGCCCACGCCGACGAGCTCGTTGAGGTTGTCCAACCGGGCGGCGTCCTGCGGATCGTTGGACGCCTCCAGCTCGGCGCGGTAGCCGGTGCTCTCCAGCACGGCCTCCACCAGTGCCCCGACATCGGGCGCCGAGTCCTCCCCGGCGGCGTGACCGCTGCCGTCCAGCCGCCCCCGCAGGTCGTCGAGCATCTGCACGAACCCGGCGATCGCCTTGACGGACCTCGTCGGCAGCAGCGTCACCTTTCCCTCGGCCGCGTCCCGCAACGCGCGGCCGAACCCGATCCCCCGCTGCTCGGCGTGGACCACTACGCACGCCTCGGCACGATCCCCGATCCCTCGTCGGGGGGTGTTGAGGATCCGGCGCAGCGCCACGGTGTCGTCCGGGTTACCCAGCACCTTGAGGTAGGCGACGATGTCGCGCACCTCCTTGCGCTCGTAGAACCGGGTGCCGCCCACGACCTTGTAGGGCAGGCCCAGTCGGACGAACACGTCCTCGACCACGCGGGAGGAGTTGTTGGTCCGGTAGAACACGGCCATGTCGGAGTAGGAGGCCTCACCCGAGTCGACCAACCTGTCGATCTCCCCGGCGATGAACCTCGCCTCGTCGTGCTCGTTGTCCGCCACGTAGCCGACCAACAGCTCACCCGCGCCCTCGGAAGTCCACAGGTTCTTCTCCCGGCGGCCCGGGTTGCGCGAGATCACGGCGTTGGCGGCCGTGAGGATGGTCTGCGTGGAACGGTAGTTCTGCTCCAACAGGATGGAACGTGCATCGGGGTAGTCGTGCTCGAAGTCCTCGATGTTCCTGATCGTGGCCCCGCGGAACGCGTAGATCGACTGGTCGGCGTCACCGACAACGCAGAGTTCGGCCGGGGGGACGCCCACCTCGTCGTCGTCGTTCCCGGCCGCCCCGCCGACGAGCGTGCGCACCAGGACGTACTGGGCGTGGTTGGTGTCCTGGTACTCGTCCACCATGACGTGACGGAACCGCCGCCGGTAGTACGCCGAGACCTCGGGGTGGGCACGCAGCAGCGCGACCGTCTCCCCGATCAGATCGTCGAAATCGAAGGCGTTGGCCGCCTGCAACCTCGACTGGTACTCCGTGTAGACGGCCGCGACGGTCTGCCCGGTGCGGTCGGAGTCCTCCATCGCCCGGTCCATCGCCTCGGACGGCTCGCGCAACTCGTTCTTGTGGTTGGAGATGGCCGTGGCCAGCATCCGGGGGGTGAACTTCTTGACCTCGAGCTGCTGCTCCTTGGCGATCATCCCCAGCAGCCGCCGGGAGTCGTCCGAGTCGTAGATCGTGAAGTTCGAGTTCCGCGTCCCGAGCAGCGCGGACTGGGCGCGGAGGATCCGCACACAGATCGAGTGGAACGTCGCCACCCACATCCGCTCGGCGTGCGGGCCGACCAGTGTGGCGACCCTCTCGCGCATCTCGGCGGCGGCCTTGTTGGTGAACGTGATGGCCAGGATCTGCCCCGGGTGCGCGCCACCCTCGGCCAGCAGGTACGCGATCCGCCGCGTGAGCACGCTGGTCTTGCCCGAGCCCGCGCCGGCCACGATCAACAACGGGCCGCCGCGGTGTGTGACCGCGGCGGCCTGCTGTGGGTTGAGCCCGTCCAGGAGGGGCGAGTGGGGCGTGGTCGGTCGGGCGGAAGCGTGTGCGGTGTCGGTCATCGTGGGTCCAATCTACCCACTCGGTCCGACACCCCGGGCTCAGCGCTGACCGGCCCCCGTGAACTCCTTCACCTGGGACGCCGTGGCGGTCAGGCCGGGGTCGTTGTCCAGGTAGTGGCGCGTCTCGCGGACGATGAGGCCGGAGAGGACCAGGAGGCCGATGAGGTTGGGGATGGCCATGAGGCCGTTCATGACGTCGGCGAAGTTCCACACCACCTCGAGCTCGGTGACCGCCCCCACGAACACCACGCAGGTGAACACCATGCGGTACGGGATGACGCCGCGCGCGCCCACGAGCCGCTCCATACAGCGCTCGCCGTAGTACGACCAGCCGAGGATGGTGGAGAAGGCGAAGAACGCGATGGACACCGCCACCAGCTTGTCGCCCTCGGGGAAGGCGGAACCGAAGGCGTCGGCGGTCATCGTCCCGGCGCTGTCGCTGCCCTCCTGCCACACACCCGTGGTCACCAGCACCAGACCGGTGAACGTCACGACGATGATGGTGTCGATGAACGTCTGGGTCATCGACACCAGGCCCTGCCGGGTGGGGTGGGTGGTCTTGGCCGCCGCCGCCGCGATGGCGGCGGATCCCATACCGGACTCGTTGGAGAAGATGCCGCGGGCGACACCCATCTGGATGGCGTAGAGGATCGCCGAGCCGACGAAGCCGCCGACCGCCGAGGTGCCGGTGAAGGCATCCGAGAAGATCTGACCGAACGCCGACGGGATCTGGCCGGCGTTGACCACGAGCACGACGGTCCCGCCGACGAGGTAGAGCACGATCATCAGCGGCACGAACCCGGCGGTGACGCGGCCGATCGCCTTGATTCCGCCGAGGAGGACCGCGCCGGTGAGGACGAACATCACGATGCCGGTGGTGACGTGCGGGACGCCGAACGAGTTGTCCAACTGGGTGGCCACCGCGTTGCCCTGGGTCATGTTGCCGATGCCGAAGCTGGCCAGGACGGCGAACACCGCGAACACGATGGACAGGACGAGGCCGATCCTGCCGCCGGTGCGCCCGAAGAGTTCCGCGAACCCCCGGTGCAGGTAGTACTGCGGGCCGCCGGACTGCTCGCCGCGGGCGTCGGTGACGCGGAAGCGCACACCGAGGAACGCCTCGGAGTACTTGGACGCCATGCCGACGAGCGCGGTGATCCACATCCAGAAGAGGGCACCCGGTCCGCCCAGCGCGATGGCCGTGGCGACACCGACGATGTTGCCCACGCCGACGGTCGCGGCCAGGGCGGTGGTCAACGCCTGGTACTGCGAGATGTCACCCTCGCCGCCGTCGTCCTTCCGTTTCAGCAGCCCCAGCCTGAGGGCGGGGACCAGCTTGCGGAACTGCAGCATCCGCAGCCGGATCGTCAGGAACAGGCCGGTGCCCAGCAGCAGCGGGATGAGGACGAACGGTCCCCAGATCACCGATCCGATGTCGGCGAGAAACGTGTTGATATCTTCCACGGGCGGAAACATTAGACGGTCATTCGTCCGGTTCGGGGCGCAGTGGGATAATTCGGTCATGAGCATCGATCCCGCCGGCACCGACGACCCGCTGTCAGAGTCCGAAATCCAGGAACTGCGATTGGAGATCGACCGCCTGGACGCCGAGATCCTCGATGCGATCGTCCGCCGCAGCGAGATCTCCAAGCGCATCGGCCGCACCCGCATGAAGTCGGGCGGCACGAAGCTCGTCCACACCCGGGAGCTCAAGGTCTACGAGCGGTTCTCCTCGCTCGGCGAGGAAGGGCAGACCCTCGCCGGCATGCTGCTGCGTCTCGGCCGGGGCCGCCTGGGCTACTAGCTGTACTGACAACCAGGGCCCCGGCTACTCTTCCGGCCCGACCCTGCCCGCCGTGGACGCGAAGCCCAGCCAGGTGTGGTGATTGTTCGCCCAGCACCACCCCACCTTGGGTGCGCCCTTGTTCGCTTTGCCATCGCGGCCGGTCCCGCCACTGATCCACAGTGCGGGCGTCCGCGAGTCCAGCCCGCCGCCCTTCTTGGGTTTGCGTGAGCCGATGCACATGAAGCACTTCCCGGGCTCCAGTAGGTCGGGGCGCTGAAGCAGCCAGCTGATCCCCTCGGAGACGGTGAGCGGGGTACGACCCCGGGCGCCCATCTCGGTGTGGGCGTCGGTGGGCGTCCAGTCCAGCATGTCGTCGTCGCGTGTCACGTCCCCCACCAGGTATAACGGGGCGTCCGGGACGTGGACGTCGTCGGTGGGCACGAACTCGGCCAGGTCGGTCATGTCGACGACGACGAAGCCCGCCTTACCGTGGCGGCGCATGAGGGTGGCCAGTCGCGCGGTGGGCACCAGGGACGGGTGGACGGCCAGCACGGACCCGCCACCGCCTTCGCTGTCGCCGGGTCCGGCAGGCAGGGCGCGGGCGTGGGCCCGCAGTTGGTCGGCCGTGATTCCGGCGAGCTCGGGCACGCCGAGCTCGATGAGTCGCTCGGCCTGGCGGGCGATGGGGACGTCGGGAGGAACTACGGGGGTCACATCGCCGGAACGGCCCGCGGCCCGCCGTTATTCCCGGTTAGCCTCGAAGCCATGACCGACATCAGCACGACGAAGCAGTGGACAGCGGTGGAGAACCTGGTTCCGTCGATCGGCGAGGTGTCTCTGCGGGAGCTGTTCGACGCCGACCCGGACCGCGGCCGCCGGATGTCGGTCACCGCGGGCGATCTGCACGTGGACCTGTCCAAACATCTGGTCACCGACGAGATCCTGTCCGCCCTGCTCGAACTCGCCCACGCCGCCCGGCTGCCGGCGCAGCGGGCCGCGATGTTCCGGGGCGACCGCATCAACACGACCGAGGATCGCGCGGTTCTCCACACTGCGCTCCGTCTTCCGCCCGATGCCGAACTCGTCGTCGACGACCGGAACGTGGTGGCCGACGTCCACGCGGTACTCACACGCATGGCCGACTTCTCCGACCGCGTCCGCTCCGGCGAGTGGACCGGACACACGGGCGAGCGGATCGACACGGTGCTCAACATCGGCATCGGGGGCTCCGACCTTGGCCCGGTGATGGTCGACAGCGCCCTGCGGCAGTTCCGGACGGCCGGCATCAGCGCCAGGTACGTCTCCAACGTCGACCCCGCCGACCTCTCGGCCACCCTCGCGGAGATCAACCCGGCAACGACCTTGGTGGTGGTCGCCTCCAAGACGTTCACCACCCAGGAGACCATGGCCAACGCGCACGCGGCGCGCCGGCACTTCGTGGAGGCCCTCGGCTCCGAGGACGCGATCGCCTCGCACTTCGTCGCCGTCTCCACCGCCGCCGAGAAGGTCGCCGACTTCGGCATCGCGGCGGACAACATGTTCGAGTTCTGGGACTGGGTCGGTGGACGATATTCCGTCTCCTCCGCCATCGGGCTGTCGGTGATGATCACGGTGGGGCCACCGGCGTTCATCGAACTGCTCGAGGGCTTCCACACGATGGATGAGCACTTCGCCACCGAGGCGCCCGAGCACAACGCACCGGTCCTCATGGCGCTGCTGGGGATCTGGTACACGTGCTTCCTCGGGTCGCAGTCCAAGGCCGTGATCCCCTACACCCAGGACCTCCGACGGTTCCCGGCCTACCTGCAGCAGCTGACCATGGAGTCGCTCGGCAAGTCGGTCCGGCTCGACGGCTCCGATGTCACCTACCCCACCGGCGAGGTCTACTGGGGCGAGCCCGGCACCAACGGCCAGCACGCGTTCTTCCAGCTCCTCCACCAGGGCACCCAGCTGGTTCCCGTCGATTTCATCGGGATCGCCCGCCCGGGCACGGACCTGGACGCCCACCCCACCGATGGGTCGGACGCGGTGTCCATGCACGACCTGCTCATGGCCAACCTGTTCGCGCAGTCGCGGGTCCTGGCGTTCGGCAAGACCGAGGAGGAGGTCCTCGCCGACGGCGTCGACCCGACTCTCGCGCCCCACAAGGTCATGCCCGGGAACCGGCCGTCCACCACGATCCTCGCGCCGTCGCTCTCGCCGGGTGTCCTCGGCCAGCTCATCGCACTGTACGAACACATCGTGTTCACCCAGGCCGCGATCCTCGGCATCAACGCGTTCGACCAGTGGGGCGTCGAGCTGGGCAAGGCCCAGGCCGGCGAGTTGCTGGGCGCGCTCACCGCCGACACCCACCCGGGCCCCACCTTCGATTCCTCCACGGACTCCCTGGTCGAGATCTACCGCGAGGCACGCGGCCGGCGCTGAGTACGGGCCCTCTCCCCCTCGCGCGGCGCGCGCCACCGTGCGATTCATGAGCATGGCCACGATCTACTGCACCGCGACGAGCCTCGACGGGTACATCGCCGACGACGACGAAAGCCTCACCTGGCTTTTCACCACTCCCGGAGGCGCCGCGCCGGGGTCGACTGCCGGGGCCGATGACGAGTCGGCGCCCGAGCTCCACTTCGACCGGTTCTTCGCCGGCGTCGGCTCGATCGTCTGCGGTGCGAACACCTTCGAGTGGGTCCGCCGGGATCTCACCAAGGACGGCCAACCGTTCGTCTGGCCGTACTCACAGCCCACCTGGGTCGTCACCCACCGGGACCTCGACCCCGTCGACGGCGTGGAGTTCTTCGCCGGCGATCTCGCCGACCTGCACCCCCGCCTCGTCGAGGCCGCGGCGGGGCGGGACGTCTGGGTGGTCGGTGGAGGCGACCTCGCCGGCCAGTTCGCCGATCTCGGCCTGCTCGACCGGGTGTGGATCCACCAGTGCGCGGTGGTCCTCGGCTCCGGCCGCCCCCTGCTCCCCCGTCGGCTCCGCCTCCACCGTCGTCAACTCGACACCGACGGGCAGTTCACCGCCATGCTCTTCGACGTCGTCGGCCCGGAACCGCGCGATTCGGCCTAGCTGCTCGACCCCCGGCGCGTCTCCTGTGCTCCTCCGGTGCGTCGGGGGGAAACCCTTGCGTACTCGAATGTGTGTGCGTACT
>NZ_JAALDN010000165.1 GCF_014144855.1 Dietzia maris
GCCCGCCGCGCCCAGCTGGAGGGCGAGGTCGCCGAGCGGGCCACCCGGCTCGACGCCGCCGTGCGCGACCAGGCCACGCTGGGGGAGGCGCGCACCGCGCTGATCCGCCTGGCGGAGTACACAACGTGGCGGGACCTGGACTGGGCCGAGGCCAAGGGGCGCGCCGAGTCCGCCGAGGCGGAGCGACGCCGGCTGGTGGAGGGCAGCAGCGAGATGGCCGAGATCGATCGGCGGCTGGCCGACCTCGACAGCCGTAGGGCCGCGCTGGCGGAGGACGAGCGCGAGCTGGCCGACCATCGGAGTCGGTGGCAGAGCAGCATCGACCACGAGACCCGGCAGATGGCGCGGGACCAGCGCGCCCTGGCCGAGCTCGACGACGAGCTGCTCTACGCCGCCCGGGAGGTGTACCCGCAGCTGCGTGAGCGCCTGGGCTACACCGAGGACAAGGGCGCCGAGTACGCCCAGACCGCGGACGAGGCCCACACCGCCGAGCAGGCGCTGGCCGACGCCGTGGACGCCGACGTGGAGCGGGCCCAGCGGGAGCTCAACGCCCTGACCACCCGCATCCAGCAGGCCATGGCCGAGATCTGCCGGCGGTGGCCGGACCAGACCAAAGAGATGGACGCCTCGATCGCCGCGCGGGACGAGTTCGTGCGGTTCCACGCCCGCCTGGCCGACGACGACCTCCCGCGGTTCGTGGGCGAGTTCGAGGAGCAGCTGCGCAAGAACACGATCCGGGAGCTGGCCGGCTTCCACAACTGGCTGCTGCGCCAGGCCGATGACATCGGTCAGAAGATCGAGAAGACCAACGAGGCGCTGGGGGCGATCGACTTCAACCCCGGCCGCTACGTGCGCCTGGACCGGGAGAACACGGTCAACCAGGAGGTCCGCCAGTTCCGCGCCGACCTGCGGGGGGTCACCGACCAGGCCTTCGGCGGGGAGGGGCAGTACTCCGAGGAGCGGTACGAGCAGGTCCGGGCCATCCTCGAGCGGCTGCGGGGGAGGGAGGGTCACAGCGACGGCGACCGGGCCTGGCGCACCCGGGTCACCGACGTGCGCAACTGGTACACCTTCTCCGCCTCCGAGCGGGACCGCGAGACCGATCAGGAATGGGAGCACTACCGGGATTCCGACGGCAAGTCCGGCGGCCAGAAGGAGAAGCTTGCCTACACCATCCTGGCCGCGTCGCTGGCGTACCAGTTCGGACTGGAATGGGGAGCCGACAAGGCCCGCGACTTCCGCTTCGCGGTGATCGACGAGGCCTTCGGCCGGGGCTCCGACTCCTCGACCCGCTACGCGCTGGAGCTGTTCGCCAAACTCGGAATCCAGCTGCTGATCGTGACCCCGCTGCAGAAGGTGCAGGTGATCGCGCCCTACGTGCGATCGATCGGCTACGTGGACAACGTGGACGGCCGCTGTTCGCGGCTGGTGCAGATGACGACCGAGGAGTATCACGAGTTGCGCGGGGGGCAGTAGCGGCCGATGAGATGCAAAGCTACCTGCCGCCGCCAGCGGTAGTTTGGCATTCGTGACCCCACATCAGAGCGACTCCGCGGTTCAGCGAGAGGCCGAGACCGCAATCGTCGCCGCCCTGGCGGCCAAGCTCGGTGTGGACCTGGTCGGCGGGGGAATTCTGTCGTTAAGTGGGGGCGTCCGGATTAGCCTCGACGCTCGGAGCGAGGACGGGAAGGTCGCGGTGGAGGCCTATGCTCGGCAGGGAACGCTCAAGGGCGGCCAGCTGAAGAAGATCGCCCAGGACGTGCTGAAGCTCGCGCTGCTCCGCCGCGAACCGGGCTACACCGACGTGCGGCCGATGATCGTGTTCGCGAGCGAGGAAGCCCGGTCCTCGATCACCGGTTGGGTCAAGCATGCTGCCGGTGTCTTCGGCGTGGAGTTGCATGTGGTCGATATCGACCCGGGCCTGCGCGAGGCCATAATCGCGACTCAACTCCGGCAGAAGATGGTCAACGTGGATATGTCGGCTGCGGCTGACGATCTCACAATTCAGGAGTGATCCAGGCAGAACTCCGTGCCTGTGGCTGCCACTCAATCTGCCGCTGCCGATTTTGTCGTCGTCGTCTTTCACCCCCGCGGCCGACGCGGCGCCCCCCCGACCGCGCCGGGTCGTCAACAGACGCCAGCCCGACCACGAGATCGTGACCGGCACGCTAACTCGGCGGAACCAGCCCTTCCCGCACCGCCTTGGTCAGCCGTACGTACCCGCCCGTGTCGGGATCGCGGATCCAGGTTCGCGGGCCGGCCTTCGGCAACCCCCGGGCTGCGAGCGTCCTGGGGTCCGGCCGGTACCAGTTGGTCACCCTGATGTCCTTGACGACGTGGACGATGTCCGGTTGTCCGGCGGGCGGGACCGAGGCCAGTGCGCCACCGATGTCGGCCGCGGTAATGGGATCTGAGCCCCATAGGTCCACCGCGGCGACGGCGACCGGGCCCATAGCGCCATCCACCTCGTACAGCACGGCGAGGTCCACCTCGGGCAGATCCCCGAGTGCGTCGGCGACCTGGATCGGGTAGACGGGACCGTGCTCGGTGTGGACGACCGAGCTCGCTGAGCCGAGCAGCCAGAAGTCGCCGTCCCTGTCACGCTCGAAGATGTCATTGGTCGACACCCACGTGTCGCCGGGGCGGAACACCCCACGGAGTTGGCGCACGGAAGCGTCCAATCCGAGCCTGGGCCGGGTGAGAAGTACGCCGGGTGCGTCGACCTCACTGGGTATGGCGAAGCCATCGGGGCCGGCGAGGATCGCGCCGGTGTCGGGATCGACCTCGACGAGACGCACGTCGGCGGTGCCGGGCAGTGGACGTCCGCGCGCGCCCGGCTTGGAGGTGGTGAGGTTGGCCAGGACCACATCGGACTCGGTACCGGCATAGAACTCAAGGACCCGCGTGCCCGGGTAGCGGTCCAGGACCCGCCGCCACAGCCCACGGGGCATTCCTGACCCCATGAAGAGTGAGAGTGTCGGGAGCGTCTCGCGCGGATGCACTGGTCCGCGCACCAATTCGCGCATCATCGCCCAGGTGTAGGACACCACCGTCACGCCGTAGCGGCGGATCTCCTCGTCGAAGGTCGCCGGATCGAAACCGCGGGACAGCGCGATCCGGGCTCCTCCCGCCACGGCGCCGCCGACGGTGGTGAGCAGCCCCGATGGGTGGTGGAGAGGGCTGAGGCAGTAGACGGTGGACTCGGTGGTGAGACGCGCGGCGCTGGCGGTGCCGAACGCGGACGCCGCCCACCGGTGGTTGGTGACGAGCTTGGTCTGCCACGTGCCCGTGGAGCGGGTGAAGAACACAAAGGCCAGGTCGCCCCCTCGGCCGGGATTCGGCCGGTACCAGCGGGGCAACTCCACCGCCTCGGGGTCAATACGCTCGAGGTCGACGACGTCCTCGCCGGGGTCCGCAGGCAGGTCGCGCTCACCGCCACCACCGCCGAGCACGAGCGCCCGCGCTCCGGCATCGGTGACCTTGGACGCGTGCTCGGGGTCGGCGACCACGTCGGTCACGGAACTCAGCTGGAGAAGTTCGGGCAGTGACTGGGACGGGGGCAGCAGCACGGCCACGGCACCGAGACGCGACAGCGCGGCGATCGCGACCAGCGCCGAGGGCCGCGTCTCCATGACCACGCCGACGTGGTCGCCCTGGCGCACGCCGACCGTGATGAGGCCCTTGACCACGTTCGTGATCCGGGTGTCGACGGCCGAGTACGTGTGGACGCGGTCGGAGAACAGGAAGCACGCGTCGTTCGGCTGGTTCCGGGCGCGTTCGGCGATGATCTTGGCGAAGGAGATCCGGGTCGCGGGCTGGATCTGCCCCAGCCGGATGAGACGCGGTGCCGCGCGCACCGCCTCGTATCCGACAGCTCGCGTCGTCCGCAGGGCGCCCAAGGCGAGCTGCCCCGCACCGCGCATCACGCCGACCCCGAGTCCAGCGGCCTGGAACGCCCCGTCCGCCGCGAGCATGATCGCTTTGGTGGGGGAGGAGTCGATGACGGCGTCGGGGTCGACCTCGGTGATCCCGTCCGGTCGAGCCCCTCGGTCTTCGATCCAGTCGATCCAGTGAACGACGGTGGGCCACGTCAGCGAGGCGGCGGTCGAGCCCACGACGAGGCCGAAGTGCCCGGCGCGGACCGAAAAATCGTAGACATCGGCCGAGGGAGCGACGGACGCGATTTTGCGGACGCCGGCCGGGACGCCGATCTCGTCGACCTCGCCGAAGACGGCGAGGACGGGACAGGTGATGTCGGCGAGCGAGACGACGTGGTCGCCGACGACGAAGCCGCCGACCATCATCCGGTTCTGGACGATCACCTGCTGCAACATGTCGACGAGCGCCGGGCCGGACCAGGCTACGAATCCCTCGCCCCCGATGAAGCGGCGCTGCCGTTCGTGGCCGAGAAGTGCCTCGCGGTTGTGGAGCTGGCGCAGGAAGTCCACCTGGGAGCGGGCGGTCTTGATCGGATCGAGCAGGCGGAATGCCGCCGAGGCCAACCACCCGGGCAGTGGGCGTTCGTTGAAGACGTAGTCGGCGACAAGGCGCGCGATGGTGACGACCACCTGCTCGGGAATGCCGAGCGGGGCATTGCCGCGCCAGTCAACGGGGGAACCGAACGTCACGATGCTCTCCAGGTCGCGTGAGCGCCGGTAGGCCGCGGCCTGGTAGCAGAACATGCCGCCCTGGCTGTACCCACCGAGATGCACCGAACGGCCGGTGGCCGCGGTGACGAGGTCGACGGCGTCGCTCACCGCCACCACGTGGTCGGTGAGAGTGCGCTCGAGACCGCCGGTCTCGAGGTCCGGGGCGCCGAAGTCGATCACCCACGGGTCCATGCCGGCCTCGTGCAGCGCGGCCACTGCGCTGGTCGAGGGGGACACGTCCCAGACCTCCGCGGAGATCATCATCGGCGGAACGAGCACGATCGGCGGCCGCGGCGGCTCCTCCTCCTCGATGTGGACCCTGCTGTGGCCAGCGTCCCCCGCCGTCGGCGGGTAGTAGCGGCGCAGCCGGAACATCGGGCGCCGTGCGACGATCTCGAACGGAGATTGCTCTTCGTCTGTCTGAAGGCCGCCGAAACGCACGACTTCGACCGCGTTCAGGACGAACGACGTCGCTGTCTTGAGCGCGGCCGAGACGATGTCATAGTTGGGCGGCATGGTGGTTCCGAGGGTAGAGGGTGCGGCACGAGCACCGAGACGATCCAGCGGATAGCCCCGCGACTCGCGGTTGCCCGAGGAGGCTGTGCTTGAGGTTGCCTGCGGCGTCGAGGATCAGGCCCGGCGACGGGTCACGGAGTCGTCGAAGGTGTAGTCGTGGACTCAGCTGTCGATCGCCGCTCGCCCGGCGACCACGCCAGAGCAGCCGCCGAACCCAGCACACCGAGTACGGTGCCGACCAGGAAGCCGCCGAGGTTCGCGCCCGGCAGCGCAACGAGCGAGAACGCGAAACCCAGGAGGCCTGTCAGGACACGGGTCGTCGGCTGAGCCCACGTCGAGACGCCGCACGCGATGAGGCCCAGACCGATGAACAGAGCCATCGGCGTGGAGGTGGCCGAGAAGCTGATCGCCAGACCATCCACCGAGCCGATGCCTATGACCACCGCCAGGACCGTGACGCCGGCCGCGGCCTGGAGCACGGCGGCGGCGACGGGGCGGCCTGAACCCGTGGGTCGTCGGCGTGGCGTGGTCACGACATACCCCTCAGCACCGGGCGTCACCGCGCTCTGCCCGGAGCTCGATGGTCGAGGAGGTGAGGCGGTCGGCATGAAGGCCGGCGAGCTCCACGTCGAGGTGACCCGTCGTCAAGCTGCCCGAGGACAGTCCGACCGCCGAGCTCCCGGACTGTTCGGTCGGTGCGGCGGCGCCGGCCCCGATGATCATGTCGCCGAGTGCCATGGGCCCGGACAGCAGCGCGGAATCGATGGTCAGCGTCTCCGCGTGAATGTCCGCGCCCTCCGGCAGGACGGCGGTCACGGTGACCTTCCCGAGGAACGGTACGTCGAGACTGCTCATCCGCGCGCACACGTAGTCCATGCGGACGTCCCGCAGGATCACAATGGCGACAGGCTCGTCCGAGGCGTCGAGGATCCCGTGTCCGGCCTGGATCGACGAATGCCCGGCGGTCAGACCGCGGACCTGGGCATGCGCCACCAGATCACCTGCGGATACGTTGAGGCCGGTCTGCGCCGTGACGACTGCACCTGCTCCGGCCGCCACCAGGCCGGCCACCGACAGGGCGGCGAACCTGCCGTACCTGATGTGCCCCACCCGGTCCTCGCTTCCGTGAGCGCGTGCGTGTGCGTGTGCGACGTCAGCCGTCGGCGGAGCCGACCAGCCCGAAGGCTGAACTGAGCGTACTCAGGTGCCACTCACATGTGGTCGAACCGCGCGCGAGTACTGCTCGGCCGGTGCGTGGCGAGACGCGTCCGCCCACCTCGTCGTCGTCCCTTGCCCCCCGGCGACCACCACCAACCGCCCAAAAACTGGAACCTGTTCTCGACACCCGTCAACTCGGGCGTATCATGATCGGCGTGACGACCCTCACCTCATTCCCTCGCCTCTTGTCGCCCGGCCGCATCGGCCCCATGGAGACGCCCAACCGCATCGTCCTGCCCGCGATGGACATGAACGTGTCCGAGGACGGCGAGATCGAGCAGCGGGAGATCGACCACTACGTGGCCCGCGCGGCGGGCGGCGCCGGGCTGATCATCACCGGCGCGTGCGCGATCGCGTTCCCGGTGGGCGCGGCGTCGTTGAAGGAGCCGGGCCTGTCGGATGACAAGTACATCCCGGGCCTCAAGGCGCTGGCCGACGCGGTGCACGCGGCCGGGTCCAAGCTGTGCGTGCAGTCCACGCACCACGGCAAGGTCGCGCGCGTGGACATCGCCAACGACCGCCCCCTCATCGCGCCGAGCACCCCGGACTACGACTACGACTACTCCGCCCTGGCCGACAGCACCGGCGAGGAGTTGGGTCGGATGGGCGCGGCCACCGGCGGCAAGAAGACGGTGTACAAGGAGATGGACCACGACGACATCGCGTGGCTCGTCGACACCTGGGCCGAGGCCGCCGACCGCATCGCCCGGGCTGGCGCCGACGCGATCGAGATTCACGTCGCGCACGGCTACATCCTGGGCGTGTTCCTCAACCGCCGCGACAACCTGCGCACCGATGAGTACGGCGGGTCGCTGGCCAACCGGGCGCGGCTGACGTGCGAGGTCATCGCCGCGGTCAAGGCGCGGGTGGGCGACACGCTCGCCGTGCTGGTGCGCGTGTCCGGCGAGGAGTACGGCCAGGAGGGCGGGCTGACCCTGCCCGAGGCGACCGAGGCCGCGGTGCTGTTCGAGCGCGCGGGCGCCGACGCCATCCACGTGACCGGCTGGGGCCGCAACCCCTTCGACAACTTCACCGACGGCCCCCTCCCGGACACGATCGGCGCGTACGTGGACAACGCCGCGGCCATCAAGAAGGCCGTGTCGATCCCCGTCATCGCCGTGGGCCGCATGTTGCCCGAGGTGGCGGAAGAGGCGATCGACGACGACAAGGTCGACTTCGCCGCCATGGGCCGGCAGTTGCTCGCCGATCCGAACCTGCCCAACAAGTTGGCCGCCGGCACGCCGGAGCGCGTGCGCCCGTGCATCAACTGCTACCTCTGCGTGGCGGAGAACTTCTTCGACGACACCCCGTTCTGCGCGGTCAACCCGGCGCTGGGCAACGAGACCCTGCTGCCGCTCACGCCCGCTCCGACGCGCGAGCACGTCGTGGTGGTGGGCGCCGGACCCGCCGGCCTCGAGTCGGCGCTGGTCCTCACCGAGCGCGGACACCGTGTCACCGTGCTGGACAAGGCCGACCGCCTGGGCGGCACGATGTGGTTCTCGAGCCTCACCACGCCTGACAACGAGCCGCTCATCCGCTTCTTCGAGGCCGAGGTCAAGCGACTGGGCGTCGACGTGCGGTTGAACACCGAAGCCACGGTGGAGTCGATCCGTGCCCTCGGCGCCGACCGGGTGATCGTGGCGACCGGCGCCAAGCGTCCGGCCCCGGCCATCCCCGGCGGCGACCTCCCGCACGTGCATACCGGCGACTCGCTGCGCGCGATCATGCTGGGTACCGCCACCGCCGACGAGGCCGGGGTCTTCCTGCGGACCGTCGGGCGGCTGGGCAGGCTCTCGACCATCACCAAGCGCCCCTCGTGGATCCGCCGGCTGACCAAGATCGCCCTGCCGATGGGCAAGGACGTCGTGGTGATCGGCGGGTCGTTGGTGGGCCTGGAGCTGGCCGAATTCCTGGCCGAGCGCGGGCGTCGTGTGACGCTGCTGCACGAGTCGCAGCAGCTGGGTCTGCCGCTGGCTATGCCGCGCCGCTGGACCGCGGTGCGACACGCCAAGGAGCATGGGGTGGACATCCGGCGGCGTGTCTCGGTCACCCGCATCACCGAGTCGACGGTGGCCTGGACCGACGCCAAGGGCAACGCCAAGTCCGCCCCGGCCGACATGGTGATCTACGCCGACGGCACCACCGCCGCCGCGCCCCTGGCCGACGAGCTCCGCGCCGCGGGCATCGACTGCGAGATCGTGGGCGACGCCGGCGAGGTCGGCTACATCCACGGCGCGATCCACTCGGCGTGGAAGGTCCCGGCGGTGGGCTGACGGTCTGCTTTGATATTGCGGACTCACGCTCGACCGGGAGAGCGCGGGTCACAGCGGTTACCGCTGGTTGCGGTGTTGGTCCAATGGTCTCACTTCGTCTCGTTCGGGTGGCTCGTGTGGATCTGTTCCAGGTAGACCGTGCGTTCATCGACGTAGAACCAGACGCGCGCTGTTCCCTTATCCGTCGGCTTGTGCTGCCAGCGATCGTGCGCGGTTCCGCTTCGCGGGACGATGGACAAGCTCGCCCTTCTTCGCGGCAGACACGGTCAGGGGCGCTCTACGGGCTCATGCACGTCGAGCCATTCGAGGTCGGCGTGGCCGAGCCCGGCAGCGACAGCCGTGGCAGTTTCCTTCCACGACGTCAGTTCAGCAATCGCCAGGTGCGGTTGTGTGGTGGAGAATGAGGCACGCGCGGCATCCATCAGATCCTGCGAGCAGGCCTCTTGGTCTGCGGCGGACAACGCGAGAATCCACGGGAAGGGTTTCGCCATCCGCTCCGCGAGCGACCCCTCGCCATCCAGTGCAACCGTGATGAGTTGCGCCGCGAAGTCCAAGAGTCGAGAGCGGGCATCGGCTTCGCGCTGCGTCATCAGCACCAACGCTTCGCCGTCGCGGCGGGTAACCGTGACCGGGTGCAACTCCGCTTCGGCGAAGACCTCGGCGGAGTGTTTGCTCAGGTCTGACGACCGGCGAACTCCCAGGGTGTGGTTCGGCGGGATGGGCATATGACAAGTGTATTCGGAAGTCGACAGTTTCTGGGGGCGGTCGGGAGGGCGACGATGCTGTCGTGGGAGGCGACTTTGTCGTCGTCGTCAAAAACATCATCCCACTACTCCACGATGCGCCCGCCCGGCCACCTGTACTGCCTGCGATGCCGCAGCGATGCCCGTCCACTCGTCTGCCAACCCTGAGCGAATTTGGAGCTTCGGACGGTCGCACGTACTGTCGGTGACGCAAACGACGCGGGGTGGAGCAGCTCGGTAGCTCGCTGGGCTCATAACCCAGAGGTCGCAGGTTCAAATCCTGTCCCCGCTACCACGTACCAGGCCCGGTTCCCGCAAGGGAGCCGGGCTTGAGTGCTTTTCGCGCCCAGGGCCCCGATCGACCAACGGCCGGAGGCGGTCAGCGCGGGGCAATGAGAGACGTCTGCGGCGCGCGTGCTCTCTCGGAAAGATGGAAACTGCCTCTGACCAGCGATGCCCTGAACGGTGCTTCCAGGGCGCCCCTGCTCAGCGACCTGGCGCTATACCGGCGACGGCGGCAAGGGCGGTAGAGCGCATGGGTCTTCCGTCAGCTAATGCAGCCGATATCCTGAGGCTATGACGAGCACCGCCCCGACTCCCGAATCGCTCGCCTTGCGTGAGCTCATCGAGGCGCGTCGAGACGAGTTCCGAGCCCTCCTTGCCAAGTACGCTGCGACGAATCCGATGCTGTTCGGATCAGTCGCCCGTGGTACTGCGAGTGACGGGAGCGACGTGGACATCGTGGTCGATATGGACCCAGCCGACGGCAACCTCCTCATGCGAGCCTCCGGCTTGTTGGAGGAGGTTCGTACGCTCTTCGGTCGCGAGGACATCGACATCTTCCCCGAGCAGTTGCTCAAGCGACCGATCGCGGACGTAGCGCTGAGGCAGGCGTCGGCGTTGTGACGCTGCGCGCCCGGCGAGAACCTACGAGCTGAGAACGACCAACCGCTGCGTCGCCCGCGTCATCGCCACATAGCGGTCAACTGCACCGGTAACGCCCGAGCCGAACGAACCCGGGTCGACAAGGACCACGAGGTCGAACTCGAGGCCCTTGGCCTGCGCGGGGGTCAGCGAGCGGACGCGGTCGGATTCGTTGAAGTCGGGGACGGTAGCGCCGGTCGCGCAGATGATGCCGACCGTGCCCTCGGAGTGGGTGGCGAGCCACCCGTCGATCACGTGCTGGAGCTCGTCGATGCGGTCGTACTGGACGGGGATCCCGCTGCGGCGCACAGACTCGGGCACGTTGGCGTCGGGCCGCACCGACCGGATCACCGGAGCGGCGGCCTCCATGACCTCGGCGGGGGTGCGGTAATTGATGCTCAAGTGCACGGAAGTGATGCGGGCGGGGGAGAGGCCGATGCGTTCCAGTCGCTCGGGCCAGGATTCGTCGAAGTCGCGGCGGGACTGCGCGCAATCGCCGACAATCGTGAGGCTGCCCGACGGGCAGCGGCGCAGAATCATCGCCCACTCTGAGTCGGTGAGTTCCTGCGCCTCGTCGACGATGATGTGACCGAACGGTCCTGCGAGGCGGGCCGCGCCAGCAGTCGGCTCGTCGTCGGTCGAAGGGTCGAGCAGTGCCTCCTGGAGATCGGCGTGGCGGAGCATGGGGGAGACGCCCTCGGGGTCGTCGTCGGCGGCGATGAGGTCGTCGATCACCCGTTGGCGCCTCGCGAGTTCTGCGGATCGATCGGCCCGGCGGCGCTGAGTCCTGCGCGCCCTGTCGGCGTCGCCCAGCCGGTGGTGGGCCGCGTCCAGAAGCGGCAGGTCCACGGTCGTCCACGCGCCGGCCGCGGGTCGCTGAAGGAGCCGGAGCTGCTCGGTGGTCAGCCACGGTGCGCACAGGCGCAGGTACGCCGGGACGGTCCACAGGTCTCCGACGAGGTCGGCGGCGTGGATCATCGGCCACGCCCGGTACAGGGCGCGGTGCAGGTCCGGGTGTGCTGCGAGCTCCGCGCGGAGAGCCTTCCTGGAAACTTCGCCGGCGCTGCTGTGGAGGGCCCGGTCGACGAGGATCTGAGCGATAGTCCCGCGGATCTGCGGGTGAGCCTCGTTGTGGGGAGTGCCGTCCTCGACCGAGCCGAATGCCTCGGCCCAATCGGCTGGCGTGAGGCGCAGGTCCACCCACTCGGTCTGCACCAGCATCGACTGCCCGGGTGGCTGCTCGTAGAAGCGCACCGCGGCCTCGATCGCCTCGACCATGCGGAGCTCTGACTTCAGTCGGGCGACCGCGGGATCGGGTTCGTCGGGCAGTCCGTCGGGCGGTGCCGCGATCGCCCCGCCAAGGGCGGCGAGGCCGAGATCGGCGACCGTCGCGGTCTGCACGCTGCGCTCACCGAGCGACGGGAGTACATCGGCCACGTAGTCCAGATACGGCCGGTGCGGCCCGACGAGGAGCAGGTTGCCGCGCCGCAGCCCGGCACGCGACTGTTCGTGGAGCAGGTAGGCCGCCCGGTGCAGGGCCACGACGGTCTTGCCGGTGCCGGGTCCGCCGTCCACGATGAGGGCTCCCCGGGAGTCCGCGCGGATGATGGCGTCCTGATCGGCCTGGATCGTGGTGAGCACATCGCGCATTCGGCCGGTCCGCGCCTCGGACAAGCTCGAGACGAACGCCGAGAGGTCGTCGGGGCTGACGTGAGCGGAGACCTCGTCGTCGTCGCCAAAAACCTCATCCCAGTAGTCCACGATGTGCCGGCCCGACCACCGGTACCGACGGCGATACGTCACGCCCCTCGGATCGGCGAGCGTCGCGGCGAAGAACGGCTCCGCGGCCGGGGTCCGCCAATCCATGAGGAGCGGAGTGCCGGCCGCATCGGTGAGGCCGATGCGGCCCACGTACACCGGCGCGGCCTCGGGTGCTGTGGGGCTCGGGTCGGCGGGGTCTGACATGGCCACGGCGTAGTGACCGATGCACACGTCCAGCCCGAAGCGGCGCAGCGTGGCGAGCTCGGCGACGAGGCGGCGGATGTCGGCGTCGCGCTCGATGGTCTGCGCGCCACGGCCTGCGGGGTCGCGGCGGCGCGCGTCCAGACGGGCAGACAGCAACGCGATCTTCTGGTCGAGGGCGCGGGAGATGGCGGCGAGGTGGCGCTCGTCGTCGTCGATGTGTGCCGGGTCAGCCTTGTGGGCGAGGTGGTCGGGGAGGGCGAAGATGCCGGGTGCCTCGCGGGACATGGCGACAGTGTGCGCCCCCACCGGGGTCTTGCCGCAAGGCCCCCTACCAGCTATACCTTGAGAAGGGGAGGGGTTTCCGGCAGGAATCTAGTTGCCTGGAGGCTGCCAGATCGACGCTGCGCCTCGCAGTGGCTCGCCCTCACGCTTGTCGTCAATCACGCTCTCGACATCGACCGGCCGGATGGTCACTCAGGGTGGTCACTGGGTCTATACTCGTATAGCGGCGGAAGGGGTGTCATGACGGCCAAACAGCTGAACACCAAGTTGGACGACGAGACCATCGCCCGTCTGGACCATCTGGCTCGAATCACCGGCAGGTCCAAGTCGTTCTACGCGAGCGAGTTCATCCGCAGCGGACTCGACGAGATGGAGGACTGGTACTTGGCCCGGCACCGTCTGGAGGAATTCAGGCAGTCAGACGATTCCGCGATCCCGTTGGACCAGGTGGACTGGTCCTGAGGTGGCGTATCTGGTCGAGGTCACGCCGCACGTCCAGAAGGTCATCACCAAACTCGGTCGACAGGATAGGACTGCGCAGCAGAGAATCCGGGCATTCCTCGAGGAGCGAATACACGGGTGCGAAGACCCCAGGTATCTCGGGAAGGCACTTCGCGGCGACCAGCACCTCTGGCGGTACCGCGTGGGCGACTACCGGATCATCTGCTCGATCGAGGATCAACGGGTGACCGTCCTCGTTGTCGATATTGCCCATCGGCGCGAGGTCTATCGATAGCGGCCCTTGGTGCTTCTGCCCTGTCACGCACCGGGCGCGCGGGCCTCGACGACCCAGGTTCCGGCACCCAGACGGACCTCGCCGTCGGTGACATGCTCACCCAGCGCGTTGGCGGCCGCGGCGACAGCGGAGTCGCGGGCGTCGGGATTCGCGGCCATCGCCATCGTGGCCTGGGGGTTCTGTTCCAGCGCCTGGCGAGCCAGCTCCTCGAGGCGGCCGGCGGGGCCGAGGGTGACCTCGTCGGGGCCGGGGTTCACCTCGACAGACTCGAAGCCGGCGGTCTCCAACACGCTGCGCACGCGGTCCGGATCGGCGAACGCGAACGGCCC
>NZ_JAALDN010000166.1 GCF_014144855.1 Dietzia maris
GGGAGCTCCGGGCGGTGTACGCCGAGGCGTTCGGAGACGAGCCGTTCGTCCACGTCCTGCCCGCGGGCGTGCAGCCCATGACCGCCTCCGTGCTCGGATCCAATGCGGTGCAACTCGGCGTCGAGGTCGACGAGCGCGCCGGCCGCGCGGTGTTCACCGCGGCGATCGACAACCTCGCCAAGGGCACCGCCGGGGGCGCGATCCAGTCGATGAACCTCGCGCTCGGACTCCCCGAGACCGCCGGACTCAGCACCGTCGGCCTGGCCCCGTGACCGCGGACGCCCTGGCGGGCGCCACCTCCAGAGGCCGGGTCCACGGTCTCGAGATGTGGTGGGCCCCGGAGGGAACCCATGCGATGTTCTGGGTCGCCCCCGCCGGCTCGACCGGCATCCTCAACGTCCACGGTGACGGGGCGGACGCGGTGGAACTGCGGTGGAGCACCCTGAGCGCCGAGATCCCGTCCACTCGCGCGGTCGTCCTGCTCGACGGCCCCGGCGTCGGAGACCCCGGCGCGGACTTCACGGCCGCGCACGAGGTCGCCGAGAACGTCGCCCGGTTCGTCAGCACGAGATCGGGTGTCGAGGCCGGCCCGATCGAGGTGCTCGTCTTCCGGCCTGACACCGATCACGCGCCGTGGCCGGAACCCGCACCGACGGCGGACGGAGCCGAGTTCCGTTTCCGACACCGCGGTGGCGCGGACGTCCGACTCGCCCTGACCATTCCCGACCAGCCCGGAGAGGCCTGACATGACCACCGAGATGAACGACGGCTCCACGCAGCTGACGCCGTTCGTCCGCGCGCACGTGCTCGCCGAGGCGCTGCCGTGGCTGCAGAAGTTCCACGACAAGATCGTCGTGGTCAAGTACGGCGGTAACGCCATGGTGGACGACGACCTCAAAGCGGCGTTCGCGGCGGACATGGTGTTCCTCCGCACCTGCGGGCTCAAGCCCGTGGTGGTCCACGGGGGCGGGCCGCAGATCACCTCCATGCTCGGTCGTCTGGGCATGGAGGGCGAGTTCCGCGGCGGGTTCCGGGTCACCACCCCCGAGGTCATGGACATCGTCCGCATGGTCCTGTTCGGCCAGGTCGGACGCGAGCTCGTCGGTCTGATCAACGCCCACGGCCCCTACGCGGTCGGGATCTCCGGAGAGGACGCGGGACTGTTCACCGCGGTTCGCCGGACAGCGATGGTCGACGGGGAACCCACCGACATCGGCCTGGTCGGCGATGTGCAGTCCGTCGACCCGCGGGCCGTCCTCGACCTCATCGAGGCGGGCAGGATCCCCGTCGTGTCGACCATCGCGCCCGACTCCGACGGAACCGTGCACAACATCAACGCCGACTCCGCGGCCGGGGCGCTCGCAGCGGCCCTGGGTGCGGAGAAGCTGATCGTCCTGACCGACGTCGAGGGGCTGTACACCGACTGGCCGGACCGCTCGTCCCTCGTGACGCATCTCGGTACCGAACCACTCGAGCGGCTCCTCCCGTCCCTCGAGAGCGGGATGGTGCCCAAGATGGAGGCCTGTCTGCGGGCGGTCCGGGGCGGGGTGCACGCAGCCCACGTCATCGACGGCCGCGTCGAACACTCGGTGTTGCTCGAGATCCTCACCGAAGGGGGCATCGGGACGATGGTCACCGAGGGCCACCACGAAACCAGGTCGCCGGCAGGAGTCGAGAAATGAACGACACGCACACCGTCACCGACACCCCGACCCTCACCGCGCGGTGGGACGACGCGCTGATGCGCAACTACGGCACCCCGCCGCTCGAGCTGGTCTCGGGCAGTGGCGCGACGCTCACGGGCGCCGACGGTCGTGAGTACGTCGACCTGCTCGGCGGGATCGCCGTGAACTCCCTCGGACACGGCCACCCGGCCGTGGTCGACGCGGTCAGTCGCCAGGTCGCCGAACTCGGGCACATCTCCAATCTGTACGTCCACCCCAGGGTGGTGGAGCTGGCCGAACGCCTCGAGTCCCTCTTGGCGGTGGACCAGCCGGTCCGGGCCTTCTTCTGCAACTCGGGAGCCGAGGCCAACGAGGCCGCGTTCAAGATCGCCCGGCGCACGGGCCGGTCCCGGATCCTCGCCGCGCAGAACGGCTTCCACGGCCGGACGATGGGGGCGTTGGCGATGACGGGCCAGCCCGCCAAGCGCGCGCCGTTCGAGCCCATGCCACCCGGGGTCGAGTTCTCCCCCTACGGCGACATCGACGCCCTGACCACGCTGGTGGAGCTGGCTCCGGGCGAGACGGCCGCCGTCATCATCGAGCCGCTCCAGGGCGAGGGCGGCGTCGTCGAGCCCCCCGAGGGGTTCCTCGCCGACGTGCGCGCCCTGTGCACCGAGCACGGCGTCCTCATGATCGTGGACGAGGTCCAGACGGGGATCGCCCGTACCGGTGCGATGTTCGCCTGCCGCAAGGCCGGGGTCGTGCCCGACGTGATCACCCTCGCGAAGGGGCTCGGTGGTGGCCTGCCGATCGGCGCGTGCCTCGGCGTCGGCGCCGCGGGCGAACTACTCACCGCCGGGCAGCACGGCACCACCTTCGGCGGTAACCCGATCTCGTGCGCCGCCGCTCTCGCCGTCCTCGACACGATCGAGTCCGATGACCTCGTGACGCACGTCGACCGCCTCGGCAAGATCATCGCCGCCGAGATCGAGTGCCTCGACCACCCACTGGTCGACCACGTGCGTGGACGGGGCCTCCTGCTCGGGATCGTGCTCACCGCGCCCGCTGCCAAGGCGGTGGAGGAGGCGGCGCGCGGAGCCGGGTACCTGGTGGGTGCCACCACGGCGGACGTGGTCCGCCTCGCACCACCGCTCATCCTCACCGAACAGCAGGTCGCCGAGTTCGTGTCCGCGCTGCCCGGGATCCTCGACACCGCGTCGTCCACCATCGCAGCCCAGAAGGAGTCCTCGTCATGACCGGCCCGACCGTCAGCTCATCGACCGCGTCGACCGCGACCTCCACCCCTGCGGTCCGTCACTTCCTCCGCGACGACGACCTCAGCCCCGCCGAGCAGGCCGAAGTCCTGGACCTCGGGTTGAAGCTCAAGGCCGAGCCGTTCTCCGCCCGACCCCTGGAGGGCCCGCGGTCTGTCGCGGTCATCTTCGACAAGACCTCCACCCGCACCCGGTTCTCGTTCGACGCCGGGATCGCGGAACTGGGCGGGAACGCCATCGTCGTCGAGTCCGGCTCCACCCAGATGGGCAAGGGGGAGACCCTCTCCGACACCGCCCGGGTGATGTCGCGCTACGTCGAGGCGATCGTGTGGCGCACCTACTCCCAGGACGGCCTCGTAGAACTCGCCGCCCACGCGGACGTTCCCGTCGTCAACGCCCTGAGCGACGAGTTCCATCCGTGCCAGATCCTGGCCGACCTGCTCACCATCCGGGAGAACTTCGGCCGCACCGAGGGACTCCGGGCGGTGTACCTGGGGGACGGGGCCAACAATATGGGCCACTCCTACCTCCTCGGGTTCGCGACCGCGGGTATGCACATCACCATCGCGGCCCCCGAGGGGTATCAACCCACCGGTCAGGTGGTCGCCGACGCCGAGCGGATCGCCGCGGAGACCGGTGGTTCGGTGACCATCACGACGGACGTCGACCGGGCTGTCGACGGCGCCGACGTCCTCATCACCGACACCTGGGTCTCGATGGGCATGGAGGACTCGGCCACGCAGCGTCTGCGGGACCTCGCCGACTACCAGCTGGACCGGGCGTCGGTGGCCAGGGCCTCGGACGACGTCATCGTGCTGCACTGCCTGCCCGCCTACCGGGACAAGGAGATCGCCGCCGAGGTGATCGACGGCCCCCACAGCCGAGTCTTCGACGAGGCCGAGAACCGACTCCACGCCCAGAAGGCGCTTCTGGTCTGGCTACTGGAGCGATCGTGACCGCCGTCGGCAGCGTCAGCAGGACGGCCCGGCACGCCCGGATCACGGAGATCCTGCGTCGCCGACCGGTGCGCAGTCAGACCGAGCTCGCCGAGGCGTTGGCGCAGGAGGGTATCGCCGTGGCGGTGGCCACCCTCAGCCGGGACCTGGACGAACTCGGCGCCGTGAAGCTCCGCGCCGCCGACGGAGGCGCCGGCCGCTACGTGATCCCCGAGGACGGCAGCCACGTGCCGGGAATCCCCGGTGGGACGGACCGCCTGGGCAGGCTGATCGCGGACCTGCTCGTGTCCGCCGACCACAGTGCCAATATCGCGGTCCTGCGCACTCCTCCCGGGGCGGCCAACTTCCTCGCCAGTGCCCTCGACCGGGCCAATCTGGATGACGTCGTCGGGACCATCGCGGGGGATGACACCATATTCGTGATGGCCCGCGAACCCGTCACCGGAGCTGAACTCGCCGACCGACTGGCCGGACTGGCACGGCGCCAGATCTGACCGGCCCCGCGCACACCGAACCACCCCGAACAGACCCCACACATCAAGGAGAACACCATGTCCGATCGCGTCGTCCTCGCCTACTCCGGCGGACTCGATACCTCCGTCGCCATCAGCTGGATCGGTCAGGAGACCGGTGCCGAGGTCGTCGCCGTCGCCATCGACCTCGGTCAGGGTGGTGAGGACATGGACGTCATCCGGCAGCGCGCACTGGACTGCGGAGCCGTGGAGTCGGTGGTCGTGGACGCCCGCGACGAGTTCGCCGATGACTACTGCGCTCCCACGATCAAGGCCAACGGCCTGTACATGCGCGAGTACCCGCTGGTCTCGGCGATCTCGCGTCCGCTCATCGTCAAGCACCTGGTCACCGCGGCCAAGATGCACGGCGGGACCTCCGTGGCGCACGGCTGCACGGGTAAGGGCAACGACCAGGTCCGCTTCGAGGTCGGTTTCGGGGCGCTCGCGCCGGACCTCGACGTGATCGCGCCGGTCCGTGACTACGCCTGGACCCGTGAGAAGGCCATCGAGTTCGCCGAGCGGAACGAGATCCCGATCAACGTCACCAAGAAGTCGCCGTTCTCCATCGACCAGAACGTCTGGGGCCGTGCGGTGGAAACGGGCTTCCTCGAGGATCTGTGGAACGCCCCGACCAAGGACGTCTACGACTACACCGAGGACCCGACCATCAACTTCGCCGCCCCCGACGAGGTCACGGTGACCTTCTCCGAGGGCGTGCCGGTCGCGATCGACGGCCGCAAGGTGAGCGTGCTCGAAGCGATCGAGGAGCTCAACCGTCGCGGCGGCGCGCAGGGCGTCGGGCGCCTCGACATGGTCGAGGACCGCCTGGTGGGCATCAAGAGTCGCGAGGTCTACGAGGCGCCGGGCGCCATGATCCTCATCACCGCCCATAAGGCACTCGAGGACGTCACCCTCGAGCGTGAGCTCGCCCGCTACAAGTCCGGCGTGTCCGACACCTGGTCCAACGCGGTCTACGACGGTCTGTGGTTCTCGCCGCTCAAGTACGCCCTGGACGCCTTCATCGACAACACGCAGCAGCACGTGTCCGGTGACATCCGGATGGTCCTGCACGGCGGCTCGATCACCGTCAACGGCCGTCGTTCCGACTCCTCGCTCTACGACTTCAACCTCGCCACCTACGACGAGGGCGACTCGTTCGACCAGAGCTACGCGAAGGGCTTCGTCAACCTGCACGGCCTGAGCTCCAAGATCGCCGCCAAGCGGGACCTCGGCCTGTGAGTGCGGAGCAGGGCGACTCCGGGCGCCACGGCACCAACACGGGCTCCCTGTGGGGAGGTCGGTTCTCCGGCGGGCCGTCGGAGGCCATGGCCGCGCTGAGCAAGTCCACCCACTTCGACTGGGAGCTGGCCCCGTACGACATCCGCGCGTCCAAGGCCCACGCCCGGGTTCTGCACCGTGCGGGTCTGCTCACCGGTCCCGACCTGGACGCCATGCTCGACGGGTTGGATCGCCTCGCCGCGGACGTCGATTCGGGGGCGTTCGTCCCGGCGCAGTCCGATGAGGACGTGCACGGCGCCCTCGAGCGCGGCCTGATCGAGCGGGTGGGGCCCGAGGTGGGGGGCCGGCTGCGAGCGGGCCGGTCGCGCAACGACCAGGTGGCGACCCTGTTCCGCATGTGGCTCCGCGACGCCGTGCGGGCGGTCGCGGCGGGGGTCCTCGATGTGGTCGACTCGCTCGTCGGCCAGGCGGACGCCCACCCCGAGACGGTGATGCCGGGCAAGACGCACTTCCAGGCCGCGCAGCCGGTCCTGCTCGCCCACCAGTTGCTCGCGCACGCCCAGCCGTTGCTGCGCGATCTGGACAGGATCCGTGATCTCGACCGTCGTCTGGCGGTGTCGCCGTACGGATCGGGTGCGCTGGCGGGGTCGTCGTTGGGGTTGGACCCGGACGCGATCGCCGCCGAGCTCGGTTTCGACCGGGCGGCCGACAACTCGATCGACGCCACGAGCTCCCGCGATTTCGCCGCCGAGGCGTCGTACGTGCTGGCGCAGATCGCGGTCGACCTGTCCCGCCTGGCGGAGGAGATCATCGCCTGGTCCACGCCCGAGTTCGGGTACGTGACGTTGGCGGACGAGTGGTCGACGGGCAGCTCGATCATGCCGCAGAAGAAGAACCCTGACGTGGCGGAGTTGATGCGCGGGAAGACCGGTCGACTGATCGGTAACCTGACCGGCCTGCTGGCGACCCTCAAGGCGCAACCGCTGGCCTACAACCGCGATCTGCAGGAGGACAAGGAACCGGTCTTCGACTCGGTGGCGCAGCTGGATCTGTTGCTGCCGGCCATGGCCGGTCTCGTGGCCACCCTGGAGTTCCATCCGGAGCGGCTCGCCGAGCTCGCTCCCGCCGGGTTCACCCTGGCCACCGACATCGCGGAGTGGATGGTCCGGCAGGGCGTCCCGTTCCGGGTCGCCCACGAGGCGGCGGGGGAGTGCGTCCGTGTGGCCGAGAACCGCGGTGTGGGGCTCGACGAGTTGGACGACGACGAGTTGGCGGCCGTGGACCCCGCGCTGACGCCCGAGGTGCGCGAGGTCCTCACCGTCACCGGTTCGATCGCGTCGAGGAACGCCCGGGGCGGCACCGCGGGCGAGGCGGTGGCCGCGCAGCGCAGGCGGCTGGGCGAGATCCGCGACGAGTTCGCGGGCTGGGTAGGGTGAGCGCCATGTCCGTCATCGACGCACGTCTGCTCGAGATCCTCGCCTGCCCCGAGGACAAGGGCCCGCTCCTGCTCGCGGGATCGGAGACGCTGTACAACCCGCGTCTGCGCCGGGCCTACCGGATCGACGACGGCATCCCCGTGCTGCTGGTCGACGAATCCCGGCAGGTGGACGACGCCGAGCACGCGGAGCTGGTCGCCCTGGCAGGTGGAGGCACCGAGGGGTGAGTTCCCCGGACGACCGGACAGGCCCCGCCGTCGGCACCGATACCGATCGGTTCCGGTTGCTGCTGCGGGAGTCATCGCCTGACACCGCGGCCCGGGCTCTGCTCGGAGGGATCCTGTCCCACGGCGCGGTCTCGGTGAGGATCATGGAGGTCGAGGCCTACGGCGGGCCACCGGAATCCCGCTTTCCCGACGCGGCCGCTCACACCTGGCCGGGCCCCACCCCCCGGAACGAGGTCATGTTCGGGGACGCCGGTCATCTGTACGTCTACCTGAGCCACGGGATCCACCAGTGCGTGAACATCACGTGCCGGCCCGCCGGGGAGGGCGGGGGAGTACTGCTCAGGGCGGCCCGCATCGCCGGCGGCCACGAGATCGTGGACTCCCGCCGGCCCGGCGTCCCGGCCGAGCGGGCCGCCCGCGGACCCGGCAATCTCGGCAGCACCCTGGGCATCGACCTCACGATGAGGGGCATCGACGTGCTCGACTCGTCGTCGTCGGTCCAATTCCGCCCCGACCCGGTCCCCGGGCACCACATCAGGTCCGGTCCGAGGGTCGGGGTCTCCCGCGAAGCGGACCGCCCGTGGAGGTTCTGGGTGGCCGGCGCGCGGGAGGTCTCCGCGTACCGACGCAGCCCACGGGCCCCGCAGCTGACCCGCCCCGTGGTGGCCGGACACGCCGAGTGAGGGACAATGTCCGTCGTGACCAACAACATCCTCGATGAACTGCAGTGGCGCGGGCTGATCGCCCAGTCGACAGACCTCGATGCGCTCCGGGCGCACCTCGACGAGGGCGCCGTGTCGCTCTACTGCGGGTTCGACCCGACCGGGCCGAGCCTGCACGCCGGTCACCTCATCCCGCTACTGACCCTGCGCCGGTTCCAGTTGGCCGGACACCGGCCGATCGTTCTGGCAGGCGGCGCCACCGGCATGATCGGTGACCCCCGCGACGTGGGGGAGCGGGTCATGAACACCTCCGACACCGTGGCGGAGTGGACCGAACGGATCGCCGGGCAGCTCGAGCGGTTCGTCGACCTCACGGAGGGCCCCGCGGGGGCGCGGGTCGTCAACAACATGCAGTGGACCGGCCACATGACGGTGATCGAGTTCCTCCGCGATGTCGGCAAGCACTTCTCGCTGAACACGATGCTGGGTCGGGACACGGTCAAGCGTCGGCTGGAGGGGGAGGGGATCTCCTTCACCGAGTTCTCGTACATGCTCCTGCAGGCCAACGACTTCCTGCAGTTGCGCCGCAACATGGGGTGCACGCTGCAGCTCGGGGGGTCCGATCAGTGGGGCAACATCGTCGGCGGAGTGGATCTGAACCGCCGGGTCGACGGGGAGCCCGTGCACGCGATGACCGTTCCTCTGGTGACCTCATCGGACGGGAAGAAGTTCGGGAAGTCGACCGGAGGCGGGAGTCTGTGGCTCGATCCAGCGATGACGAGCCCGTACACCTGGTACCAGTACTTCCTCAACACCGCCGATGCCGATGTGGTGCGGTACCTGCGGTGGTTCTCCTTCCTCGGTAGGGAGGAGATCGACGAACTCGAGGAACTCACCCGGGAGAAGCCCCACATGCGGGCCGCGCAGAAGCGACTCGCCGAGGAGATGACCACCCTGGTGCACGGGGTCGCCGCCACCGAGTCCGTGCAGGCCGCCGCGCAGGCACTCTTCGGCAGGGGAGAGTTGACCGGCCTCGACGAGGCGACGCTGGCGGCGTCGCTGGAGGATGCCGGCGCTGTCGAGATCGCTCACGGTGAGCCCGCCACGATCGTCGATCTCCTGGTGGCCTCCGGTCTCTGCGACAGCAAGGGGGCGGCGCGGCGTGCGATCGGGGAGGGCGGCGCGTACGTCAACAACGAGCGCGTCTCGGATCCGGAATGGACGCCGACGGCCCCCGATCTCCTCCATGGTTCATGGCTGGTGCTCCGCCGGGGGAAGAAGAACTTCGCCGGGGTCAGGATCGCCTGAGTCCCGAGGATCGTTGACAGCGCCGGTGATCCCGGCGCTGTCGGCGTTTCGGCGGGTTACCTGCGGGTTTGCGTTTCCGTTCACGTCTGCGTAACTTATTGGAAGTCGCCGAGAGCGGCCCGGGCCGAGAGGCCGGGGACGCCGAGGAGACAGGCTCCGAACAGCAGGAAGATCCCGCCGGTTTGACCCGGTGAGACCGGATAGCTAAGATGGAGAAGTTGCCCTCGAGAGAGTGGCAGCGGCGCCGCGAGGCGGGAAAGCAGACCGGATTGTGAATCGGAACGCGAACCTGTTACGCTGGTGGAGTTGCCCTCCTCGGGAGGGCAGCGAAGATCACCCCGGTTGAGGCGAGGCGAACAGCCCCGCGGAGACGGTGTGTGGGTGTTGTTTGAGAACTCAACAGT
>NZ_JAALDN010000167.1 GCF_014144855.1 Dietzia maris
CGGCGCGCCGGGGTCGGCGTAGCCACGGCGTTCGCGCGCGCGTCGCCGGAGCTCGGCGGCCTCCTCCGGGGTGAGGTGCCGGCGCCTGGAGTCGTCGGTCATGGGATCGGACTCTACTTGGCCGGTGCCGCGGTCGGCGGGTCCCACGGCCCCGGCGGGACACGCGTCACAACCGCGTGGGCCGCCCCGCTGTGCCGGGGTGCGCTGCCCCTATGTCCGCAATTCGGCCAGGTGCGCTGCCCGAATGGACCAATCGGGACGCGCAACCTGAAGCGGTACGGGGCGCGGAGCGGTGGCCGGGCGGTCACAGCGACGAGTCGGGCGGTCACAGCCACGACAGGTGCGGGGCGAGCAGCGCGTAGCCGAGGAACGCGACCACGTCGAGCAGCGTGTGCGCCAGCACGAGCGGCCACAGCCGGCGGGTCCGCATCCACCACAACGCGAACACCACACCCATCGCCAGGTTCCCGAGCCCGCCGCCGAACCCCTGGTAGAGGTGGTACGACCCGCGCAGCAGGGCGCTGGCCGCCAGGGCCAGTGCGGGCGGCACCCCCAGCTGGCGCAGCCGGATGAGCAGGTACCCCACCACGAGGATCTCCTCGGCGGCGCCGTTGCCGGCAGCGGACAGCACCAGCACGACGGGCCGCCACCACGTCTCGCCCAGACCCGATGCCGACACCTGCAGATTGACGCCCGCGGCGACCGCGCCGAGGTACAACGCCAGCCCGGGGACGCCGATGACAGCGGTCAGCGCGAGCCCCCACGCGATCTGACGGCCCGGACGGTCGCGCACGAGCCCGACGGCCCGCGCGCCGAGCCCGGAATGGGCGAGCAACACCAGCGGCAGCAGCGCCCACGCCAGCAGTCGCAGGACCCCGAGCGCCTGGTAGGCCAGGTCGAGCCACGAGTGCTCCGAGCGTGAGACGTTGAGGGCGGCGGTCTGCTCCCCGAGGTCCGCGGGTGCGAGAAGCGCGGAGACCAGGTCGAGGACGGCGTAGGCGCCGGACAGGCCGAAGGTGACGGCCAGGACGACGACGAGCTCGGCCACCAGTAGCCGGCGGACACGGGGGTCGGTCACCGGGTCGAACCGAGCCGCGTACCGGGCGAACGCCTCGCGGGGCGAGAGGGCTGCGCGGACCCGTCCCGCGCCGGAGGCCGGTGGCATCGACCCGCTCACCTCCCCCCGGTCACTCGGGGAGCCGGACGTGGTCGACGATCCGGTCCATCCACCGGACGCCGGGAGCGGACTGCTGCGCGGTGGTCACGTACGCCACCCACCACCGGCTGTCCTCGGAACCGAATACGGCGGTGTACACCAACCCGCCGGAGTCCTGGTCGGGGATGCCGTCCGGGACCACCACGTAGGAGATCGCGGCGCCCGTGCCCGCCTCGTTGTCCACGGGGACCACCCGTTGTTCGTCACGGGTCCCGGACACGCCCAGGACGTACAACTGGATGGTCTCCGCGAGCGCGGTCGCGGCCCCCTGGTCATCGGTGATCGCGGCGGCGGCGATCCCGGCGTCCAGCGGACCGGCGAGGATGCGGGTGTCCAGGGCCCGGCCGGTGCCGACCGGCCTCAGCTGCACACTGCCGAACTCCGGGTCGTCGATCACACGCCAGCCGACCGGCACCTGCAGCTCGAGCCCGGAGCCCTCGTCGACGTAGTAGGTGCCGGACAGGGTCGAGTCCCGGGGCAGCACCGACGCGGGGTTCGTGGCCACGGCGGCAACGAGCAACGCGGCCAGCAGGCCCAGTGCCACGTGGACGGTGCGCGGCCCGCGCTTCTCCTCAGGCGTGAGGTGAGAGGCGTCCGGGGCGTCGTCCGGCGCGGGGGTGTAGTCGGCCGCGTACCCGGGCACGGGGGAGTCGTCGGTACCCATCGGGGAGAGCGTAGCAACGTGCGGGGTGTGGCCCTGGGGTCATCGCGGGGGGTGTAGACCTGAGGCCATGACGGTGTCGCTCGAACTGCTCGGTCGCGGGCCCTCCCGGCCGGATCTGCTGGACGACCTCGTGGTGGACGAGGCGTCGATTGTGTCGGCCCTGGCGCGCTGGTCGGCGCCCGCCCCGGTCGAGGTGGAACCCGCGGCCGCCGCCGGCCTGCCCGCGCTCGAC
>NZ_JAALDN010000168.1 GCF_014144855.1 Dietzia maris
GCGACCCCCGGCAGCTCCAGCTCCAGGTGCGGCGCGGTGGCCTCCGGCGTGCGGTCGTCCGGGGCGACCCCCGTGCCGCCGGTGGTGAACAGGACCGCGGGGGAGCGGCGGACGTGCTCGGTGACGGCCGTGGCGATGTCGGCGTCGGCCACCACGTGCACCTCGACCGGCGAGAAACCGCGCTCGAGGAGCCAACCCTCGATGGCGGGGCCGGTGGTGTCCTCGCGGTGGCCGTGCGCGGCGGCGGTGGAGGAGACGACGACGACACCACTTCGGCCGGAATCGAGCGCGGCGGGCCCGGTGTTCGCGCGCGTCACCTCGTCGTCGTCGTTCCCGGTCGCCTCCTCGGATTCTCGCGTCCAGTCACCGCGTTTGCCGCCCGTCTTGGCGGCGAGGCGGACCCCGTCCATGGTGGCGAGCGGGTCGACGGCCTTGACCATGTCGTGCAGCGTCAGCCCGGCCACGGAGACGGCGGTCAGGGCTTCCATCTCGACACCCGTCCTGCCCGTCGTCTTGGCGGTGGCCTTCACGTGGATCTCGCCGGCCTCGTCGTCGAGGTCGAAGTGCACCTTGACCGAGTTCAGCGGGATCTGGTGGCACAGCGGGATGAGCTCGGAGGTCTTCTTGGCCGCGCCGATCCCGGCCAGGCGGGCGGTGGCCAGGACGTCGGCTTTGCCCAGCGAGTCTCCTGCGACCATGGTCACGACGTCGGGGCGCGTGCGGAAGACCCCCTCGGCCGTGGCGGTCCGGGTGGTGACGGCCTTGTCGCCGACGTCGACCATGCGCACGCGGCCCTCGGCGTCGAGGTGGGTGAGCTGCGGCTCGGGTGATGAGCCCTGTCCGGTCGGCGCGTCAGTCATGCCGTTCACGGTAGTCGGCCGGGTGCGGCGGGCTCCGGGGGTGCGGCGAGGCGGGGCGTCACGGGATGCGGGTTTAATCGCCGACATGGCGATGCTCTTCGAACCGATCCGTATCCGCGACCTCGAGATCCGGAACCGGGTGTGGCTCTCGCCGATGTGCCAGTACTCGTGCGAGGACCGTGACGGGGTGCCCACGCCGTGGCATCTCGTGCACCTGGGCGCGCGGGCGCAGGGCGGGTTCGGCCTGATCCTCGCGGAGGCCTCGGCGGTGGTGCCGGAGGGGCGGATCAGTCCCGAGGACGCCGGGCTGTGGAACGACACGCAGCGCGATGCGTGGGCGCCCATCGTGGACTTCGTGCACTCCCAGGGGGCGGCGATCGGCATCCAACTGGCGCACGCCGGGCGGAAGGCGTCGGCGTACCGGGCGTGGCCCGGATACCCGGTCGGCTCACTTCCGCCCGAGGAGGGTGCGTGGACGACGGTCGCGCCCTCGGCGATCGGGTTCGGTGACATGACCACACCGGAGGCGCTGGACGTCGACGGGATCCGCGCGGTGGTGACCGCGTTCGCTGACGCCGCCCGCCGCGCCGACCACGCCGGGTTCGACGTCGTGGAGATCCACGCCGCCCACGGGTACCTCATCCACGAGTTTCTCTCGCCGCTGTCCAACGAGCGGGACGACTCCTACGGCGGTTCGCGCGACAACCGGGCCCGGCTGCTGCTGGAGATCTGCGACGCGGTGCGGCAGGTGTGGCCGGAAGGTAAGCCACTGTTCGTCCGGATCTCGGCCACGGATTGGGTGCCCGGCGGCTGGACCCCGGAGGATTCGCGCTGGTTGGCGGGCCGGCTCGCCGAGCACGGGGTCGACCTGGTGGACGTCTCCTCGGCCGCCAACACCCCCGACCGGCCGCCGGTCGAACTGGAGCAGGGCTACCAGGTGCCGCTGACCGAGGAGGTGCGCGCGTCGGGTGCAGTCCTGGCGGGCGCCGTGGGGCTCATCAGTGACCCGGAGTACGCCGAACAGCTGCTGGTCGACGAGCGCGCTGACGTGGTGTTCCTCGGGCGCGCCGCACTGCGCGAGCCCGCCTGGCCACAGCGCGCGGCTGCCGAACTCGGCCTGGACTGGCGGCGGGCCCCGTACCCGCCGCAGTACACGCGCGGGAAGTGGTGACGGCCGACTAGAGATCCAGCTCGACGTCCGAGCAGGCCAGCGCGGTGCAGACGGTGACGCGCTCCTGCGCGACGGCGCCGGGTGCACGGTCGGCGGCCTCCGCGCGGATCGTGCCGCTGAGCTTGGGCGTCACACACGCTTTGCACAGCCCGCGCTGGCAGCCGGTGGGCACGGCGATCCCGGCGCGGCCGGCCGCCTCGAGCAGGGTGGTGGCACCGTCGATCTCCACCGCCGTGCCGGTGCGGCGGAAACGGACGGTGTAGCGACTGCCGTCGTCGTCGGGCCGGTCCAGTTCGGGCGCGGTGAACGATTCGGCGTGGAACCGCCCGGCCGGCTGGCCCAGGTCACGCAGCCACCCGCGCGTCAGGTCGATGAGCGCGGCCGGGGCACACACGTAGGTCTCGCGATCGGCGGCGTCGGGGACCACGCGCTGCAGGAGCTCTGGGCCGAGTCGGCAGGTGGAGAGGTCCTCGCGCGCGGACGGTGCATCGGTGAACAGGTGCAGGGTGATGCCGGAGTCGCGGGCGAGCTCGCGGAGTTCGGACTCGAAGATGATCGAGCGGTCGTCGCGGTTGACGTACAGCAGCGTCGCGTCGGGGCGGGTACCGGTGGCTCCGTCGGGCTGGCCGCGGCGCGCGTCGCGGGCGATGCGGCGCAACAGACTGATGATCGGGGTGATCCCCACCCCGCCGGCGATGTGCAGGGATTTCGCACCCGGCGAGGGCGTCGGGAAGTCGCCCGAGGACTGCGGCACGCCGACCAGTGTCACGTGGTCGCCCGCGCGCAACGAGTCGTTGAGCCGGGTGGACACCCGCCCGCCCTCGACGCGCTTGACGCAGATCTCCATGGCGCCCCCGGCATCCGCCTCCGCGTCCGAACTGTCGCGGACCAGGCTGTACTGGCGGACCGACTCCTCGCCGCCCTGACCATCGCCGCCGTGATCGCCTCCGCCGGCGACCCGGAGCGACACGTACGCCCCGGCATCCCACCCGATGTCCTCCCAGCCGCGCGGGCGGGCCAACCGCACCGACACGGCCTGGCCGTCGGCGACGGGCGTCGCGGACAGGACCCTGACCGGCACGTTGTGGAAGCGCGGCTTGTCCAGGTACGGCGACTCGGGCAGGGGCCTGTAGGACAGCCCGGCGCGCACGCGGCGTACGAGTGAGGCGGGGTCGCGCAACAGTGTCGAGGGGCGGCCGAACTCGCGCTCGCCGAACGGGACCGACAGCCCGGTGAGCGTCTTGGCGATCAGCGGCACCGTCTCGAGTAGCGGCGTCTCGTGGTACGGCAGTCCGTACTTCGCGGCGATCGCCCGGACCTCCGGGGCGATCCTGCGCTGCATCGACGGTGGCAGATCGGGAAACAGGTGGTGCTCGACGTGGGTGTCGAGGCCGCCGTAGAAGATCCGCAGGTCGGGGCGATCGGCGAACGGCACCTCCTCCTCCAGGACCCGCGCGAGGGCGTCGTCCATCTGCGTGCTGGGCAGGAAGTTGCGGGTCGCCCGGATCTGCCGCTCGTAGTACTGGTCGGCGGTCTCGTCGGGGCCGGGGTCGGTGAACAGCTCCAGCTCGCCGGCGTGGTGCTCGATGAACACCAGGAACAGCACCGCCATGTAACCGGTGACGCCGCCGAGGTAGTTGGCCAGCAGGGTGGGCAGCGGCTTCCACCCCGAGCGGAACGGCTCGTCGACGAAGCGACGTTGGAGGTCGCGTCCGGCGATCCGGGCGGGCGAGCGCAGGGTGTAGGCGCTGAAGAACGGGTCGCCGGAAACCTTGCGGGCGATGTTGGCCAGGAAGAACGGAGCCGCTGCCGGGGCCGCGGCCGCCAGCGCCGAGATGAGCGCCACCTGACCGAGGTGGTGGCCGTACCAGTCCTGTCCGGCGCTGCCGCGGAAGATGCTGTAGCCGAGGTCGTGGTCCTTGCCGACGATGTTCGTATTGGGGTGGTGGCCCACGTGATGCATCGTCTTCCAGTGGTCGACGTCCACGTTGAAGTCCCACTCGTAACGGTCGGAGTGATAGTCGCCGTTGCCGGGCAGGTGGTCGTAGCTGCCGTGGACGATGTTGTGCCCGAGCTCGGAGAACTGCATGAGCCGGTACATCATCTCCAGCGCCGTGGCCCGCCGGATCGCCCGCGGCCCGCCCTCGCGCAGCAACTCGCGGCGACGGGCGTCGATCGCCCGGCCGTAGGCGGTGACGTTGCGGATGTGCGCCAGGTCGTCCTCGCCGACGGCGGCCTTGGCCCGCGCGTACAGCGCCCGGATCTCGTCGGCGAGGCCGGTGGGGCCGGCTGACTGGGCGGTTCCTGCGCGTGCGGCGAGAGTCATGACTGTGACGCTAACCACCCGACGCGGGCGCGGGAAGGTCGCAAACGGGCGCAGAGTTGGCATTTTCGGACATCCGCCGCCCGGTGTTGCTACGGTCGGCCGATGGACTCCTCGCCGGTATGGGCGGTGCCGCGGGGCACCGAGGGCGTCCGCATCATGGTGGAGGGCGGGCTGGCCCACGGGATGACGACGACGGAGTGCCTGGCTGGCACGGGTCTCGATCCCGGCGACCTCCACGACGAGACCGCGCAGATCTGGGCGCACCAGGAGTTCACGGTGATTCGCACCCTGCTCGCGCGCCTCGGAGACCGGCCCGGGCTGGGGGCGGGCGTCGGTGCCCACTCCACCATCGGACGGACCGGCGTCATCGGCTTCATGATGCTCGCGGGCCCCACCGTGCAGGCGGCGATCGATCGCGCGATCCCCTATCTCGCCTTGTCCCCGACCCACGTGCAGTTCTCTCTCGAGGTGGACGGCCCGGACGGCGGGGCGGTCCTGGTCGCCGCCGACGACCAGATCCCCGCCGACGTGCGCACCTTCGTCGTGGAGCGGGACCTGGCAGGGTTGGCCGCGGCGTTCCGCGGTGCCCGGAT
>NZ_JAALDN010000169.1 GCF_014144855.1 Dietzia maris
CCCGGCGCGCCCGGAGGTGGCACGGGGGCACCGCCGAGCCGGGCCAACGCGGCGCCGGTGGGGACGGTGATGAACGGGTTCGCGGCGGGCGCGGCAAAGCAGACGAACGCGAGCCGGCCGCCCGGTTCGAGGGCCGCCCGGACGGCGGAGAACGCCACCTCGGGGCGGTCGAAGAACATCACGCCCATCCGCGAGAACGCGGCGTCGAACGGGCCGGGCAGCGGCTCGCTCTCCACGTCGAGGGTGAGGAACTCGACGTTCTCCGCGCCCGTCTCGTCTACCAGGCGAGCCTGCGCGCACTCGACCATCGGTCGGGACACGTCCACGCCGACCGCCGACCCGTCCGGGCGCACCCGACGTCCGATCTCCAACGTCGTTGTCCCGGTCCCGCACCCGATGTCCAGAACCCGCTGCGGTGGGCCGAGGTCCAGGCGGTCGAGGGCCGCGCGACCGAGCGGCTCGAGAATCGTGTCGTACGCGAGCGCATTGCGCACCCACGACTGCCCGAGGGGCCACTCCAGAGGTCGGCCTGCGATGCACTCATGATGAGCTCCAATGCCTCGACTCCCATCGTAGAACCGAGGCAGGGAGACCGGAACCCTGAAGGCAGCGGCACCACACTCACAGGGCACGCGACTCTCCACAGGCTGCCCTGCCGGGGACCGTCGCGCGGGCGAGGACGCCGCCGACGGGTGTGACGCTGTCGGCCATGCACATCGCCACACCACTGACCGGCACCCGCTACGACACGGTGCTCCGCCAAGCCCTCGCCCTCGTTCGCGCCGGGGACTACCGCGCTCGCCGAATCACTCTGACGGGAGCGCCCGGGGTCTTCGCCGACAGGACCGTGATCATCACCCCCCATCGCGACAGTTCCGGCGCGTTCGATGCCGATGACCTGGCGGCCCAGCTCTACGCACTCGCCCACGGCATCCCCTCCGACACGGCCACCTACACCGATGGCTACTTCGTCAGTGGGGGACGGATGCACTCGGCGCGGGCCGAGCCGTATGAGATCGACTGGCAGTAACCGGTCGGCGGCGGAGCTGAGACACTGGGTGCGGCCCGGTTCGCGGGTAGCTTGCTCTCGCGCGTCATTCCTCCCCTCGGTCGAGGGCGCGCCCGTTCGAAGGACTCCCGTGTCTTCTCCTGCCGCCCCCGGGTCGCCTGTGACCACTGTCAGCTGGCGAGAGAAGGGCGAGGACCGCACTGCCGGGTGGCGCTCGGAGAACGGCGCGCCGCCGCCGCGGGACATCGTGGTGATCCACGACGACATCGCCGCGGACAAGGCGCTTCGGATGATCCGGCGGGGCACCGGTCTGTTGTGGCGAGGCGACTTCCACAACGCCCGCCAGCTCATGCGCGCCCTCGACCGGCGTCTGCAGAAGCGGGCGTCCCGGGCGCCGCAGAGCTCCGACGCCAGCGATGTGTTCCTCGCCAACCGGAAGGCACGCGCAGAGCGGGCGGAGACGCTGGGAAAGATCCTCATCCCCCTGAAGCAGGACAACTCGGTTCGGCTGCGCCGAGCGCCCGATGTGCGGGCCGCCTGCACCCATGCCTACGGGCCGCCGACCCACAACGGCAACGACTCCACCGGTCGGGAGACGCTGGTCTCGCTGCCCGAGCTCCTCGGCGTCATCAGTGCCTACGAATGGCACCTGGGCGGCATCGAGGTGGCCGCGTTGGGGGCCCGGATCCATCCCGCCTACGGCGTGTTCGCCCCCACCCGTGGCGAGTACATCGACCTGGTCGCCGACACCCCCTGGCCGCAGGGTGTCGAGGACCCGATCGTGTGGGACATCGGCACCGGAACCGGCGTGCTCGCGGCCGTCCTGGCCCGGCGCGGGGCCCGGGAGGTCGTGGCGTCCGACATGAATCCGCGCGCGGTGCAGTGCGCGCGCGACAACGTGGGTCGGCTGGGGTTGGCGGGCCGGGTGGACGTGGTGGAGGCCGACCTGTGGCCTTGTGACGACGACGACGACGAGGTGGGCGACTCCGGGCGGGCCGACGTGGTGCTGTGCAACCCGCCGTGGATTCCGGGTCGTCCGACATCCGCTCTGGAGCAGGGGATCTACGACCCGGGCTCGGACGTGCTGGGCCGCTTCCTGGACGGGCTCGCGCAGCACCTCACGCCGCGGGGCGAAGGGTGGCTGATCCTGTCCGACCTCGCCGAGCATCTCGGCTTACGCACTCGCGACGAGCTGCTGACCCGCATCGCCGGCGCCGGGCTGACCGTGATCGGCACCCACGAGACGACGCCCCGGCACTCGCGCGCATCTGACACGGGCGATCCGCTCCACGCGGCGCGCTCGAAGGAGCGCACCATCCTGTGGCGGGTGGGGGCGAGGCGGGACACCTAGAACCGAATCACCTAGAAGCGAAACACCTCACGGGGGCGGCGCCCACCGAACGCCCAGACCAGCGCATGCACTGCGAGCAACGGGGCGATGAGCACCACCGCGCCCCAGCCCGTGGTGGCGACGGGCACCCAGTCGTCCCACGACGCGCGCATGGCGGCGAGGAAGTCGCCGCGCTCGGGATCGGTCTGTTCGGGTGCGCCGTGCCCGGGGTCGGCGAGCTCGGGGTCGTCGTGTGAGGAGCCCGCCCACAGCCCTTCAACGTCAGAGCTGTCCGCCGCCAGTGGGAAGTCGGCGGGCCGAGGGGACTGCGAGGCGGAGTGCATGACAGGGGTTCGTCACCCCGGCGAGCCCGGATGGCCGGTTCGGCCGAGCGAGCAGTCGGCGGGTCTCCGGCGGCAGTGGAGCACCTCGTCGTCGTCGCACTTACCCCGCCACCACGGCGATTTCGGAACGTAGGCTGGCGGCGCCCGCACCCCACCCGAGGCCGAGGATGCCATGGACAGCATGACGGACAGGTCGGCTCCCGCCGCTGGCGACGGACACTCCACCGAGGGCGAGCGCGCACCCCAGCTCCCACCCGGGCCCCGGCTGCCCAGGCCAGTCCAGGGCGTGGGCTTCGGGATCGCCCGGCGGGAAACTCTCCGACTACTTCACCGGCGGTACGGCACCGCGTTCACCGTGCACCTTCCCATCTACGGGCGCGCGGTGGTGATCTCCGACCCCGCGCTGGCCAAAGAGCTGTTCACCGCCCCGCAGGAGTCGCTGACCAACGTCGACCCCAACCTGGGCCGGGTCCTGGGGGAGAACTCGATGTTCGCGCTCGAGGGCACCGACCACCGCCGGCGCCGGAAACTGCTCACGCCGCCACTGCACGGCAGACGCATCAAGGCCTACGAGGCGATCGTCGAGGAGGAGACCCGTCGCGAGCTCGACTCGTGGGTCGCCGGTCGACCGTTCGCCTCCATGCCCTCGATGACCCGCATCACGCTGGACGTCATCCTCCGGACCGTGTTCGGCGCCCGGGACGACGAGCTCGACACCCTGCGCCGCGTCATCCCGCCCATGGTCGAGGCCGGCTCGGCGGTGGTGATCACCCCGGAGCTGCCGGCACGGCTCGGCGCGGTGGGCCCGCGCGCCCGGTTCTCCCGCTACAAGAAGGTGTACGACGAGGCGATCGGCGCCCTCATCACCCGGGGTCGCCGCGACGACCGGCTCGGCGAGCGCGACGACATCCTCGCGATGATGCTGCAGAGCACCTACGACGACGGATCGTCCATGACGGATGACGAGATCCGCGACGAGCTCACCGCACTCCTCGTGGCCGGGCACGAGACCACGGCGACGACACTCGCCTGGGCGCTGGAGCGGCTCAGCCGCACCCCCGCGGTGCTACGCGAGCTGGTCGCCGAGGTCGATGCCGGGGGAACCGACTACCGCAGCGCCACGATCCTCGAGGTCCAGCGCAGCCGGCCGGTGATCGACCTCGCCGGACGCAACGTGCAGGTCCCGCACCTCGACCTCGGCCCGTGGCGGATCCCGCGCGGGTACAACGTGCTGGTCGCGATCTCGCTACTGCACGACGCGAGCACGCACTTCGCCGAGCCCGAGCGGTTCGACCCGTCCCGCTTCCTCGGCACCACGCCACCGCCGGCGTGGCTGCCGTTCGGGGGCGGGACCCGGCGGTGCATCGGTGCGGCGTTCGCGGCCATGGAGATGGATGTCGTGCTGCGCACCGTGCTCAGCATGTACGAGATCGTCCCCACGACCGAGCGTGACGAGCGGTGGCACTCGAGGGGGGTCGCGTTCGCACCCCGTCGCGGCGGGCGGATCACCGTCCGGCGCCGGTGACGCTAGTCGGACGGCACCGTTGAGGTGGCGGCGTCCCGGGGCGCGGTCCCGGGGGCCCTCGACTTCTGCCACGGCCACCGGCCCGAGATCTCCAGCTCCAACGACCAACTGAGGAAGGTCCTGATCACGACGATCGCCGCCAGCACCGCCACGCTCTCCAGCGTCGGGGTCACCGCGACCGTCTTGATGATGTCCGCCGCCACCAGGATCTCCAGCCCCAACAGGATCGACCGACCGAGGAACCGGCGGAAGTGCCGGTAGGTGTCCGGCTGCCGGCTGAGCAGGCGCCACCCCGCGATGACCGTGGCCGCCACGATGCCGATGACGATCGCCGCCACCCCGAGCGCATCGATCACCTCGCCGACCGCCTCGATGTACTCCTTGGAAGGCACCCTTGACTCCTCTCACCCGGATCCGCACCGGGGCGACCCGGACGGCGTTGTCCGACGAGCCTAGGGGGACCCCCGCCGCGCGCCCGGGCGTTCGCCGATCTCGTAACCAGTTGCACTGAGACGGGTCTTGGGTACGTTTGTGGCCCACCGCCCTGGATTGATCGGCCCACGCAGATCGAACCCGCGCCAACTCGAGGAGGCACCGCACTTGCAGACGCCTACCACAGAATCGACCACCGGAGCCACGGACCTTCGTCCGAACCCGACCCACGACCCCAACGAGCACCTGCGCGACCCCGACAAGGGCTACGTCGCACTGCTGGGCTGGGTGCCCAACGCCATCGACGCGCTCGACAAGTTCGACCGCCGCTACGTCGTGGTGGCACCGCCCTGGGCCGAGGAATATTGCAGTCAGCACCAGATCCCGTACGTCCCGTGGGACTTCGAGCGGCTCAACGACCGGTCTATGGAGATCGCCGAGACGCTACGGGACATGGGCGTCGACGTGGCGATCCCGCTGTTCGAGGAGACCGTCGAGTGGGCGGGCGCCATCAACTCGATGCTGCTCGACAACCCCACCCTGTACGGGCAGTCGCTGCTGCTGCGGGACAAGGCGCTGATGAAGCGGCGCGCGCAGCTCGGCGGGATCCGCGTGGGCATCTTCGAGGAGGCGCACGAGCGGGACGACGTGATCCGGTTCCTCAAGCGCGTCAACCAGACCCTGCTCAAGCTCGACGGCGACCCCAACGACCCGATCCACCTCAAGGCCTTCGACAAGGCCGGATGCCTCGGCCACCGCGTCATCCGCACGCCCGACGAAGTCGACACGATCCCCGAGGAAGAGTTCCCCGTCCTCATGGAGTCCCACCTCGACGGCTGGGAGTTCGCCGTGGAGGCCTGGGTCCACAACGGGAAGATCGTGTTCCTCAACATCTCCGAGTACGTCACGCTCGGCTACTCGGTGTTCGTGCCGGCCTCGCCCGAGCTGGAGAAGTACCGCCCGGAGATCACCCGGCAGATCGAGAAGCTCATCAAGACCTTCGACATCAAGTTCGGGTTCGTCCACCCCGAGTACTTCGTCACCAGCGACGGCGAGATGTACTTCGGCGAGGTCGCCTACCGGCCGCCGGGGTTCAAGGTCTTCGAACTGCTCGAGCGCACCTACGGGTTCAACGCCTACCAGGGCCTCGTCCTGGCGTTCGACCCCAAGACCACCGAGGAGGAGATCGCCGCGTTCTTCCCGCGCGAGGTGGTCGACGCCAAGGGACACGCCGGGTGCTTCGGCGTCTACCCGCGGCGCCGGGTCGTCTCCACGCTCGAGATCCCGGAGGCGACCGAGGACCACGAGTACTTCGAGTCCCACGAGCTCACCGCACCGGTCGAGGAGACGGTTACCAAGCGCACCGCCTTCGGCACCCACTGGGGCCTGGTCTACTTCTTCGGCGACGACGCCTACGAGATGCGATCGGTCCTGCGCAACCAGGAGGACCTCGACTTCTACGTGTGACGCCTCGGCCGGTACCGGCCCGCGGGTACGGTACCGGCGGGCGGACGTGGAACGACGTGGGATGGCCAGGCGCGGCCTGGGACGACCGGGGACGACGCGGCACGACGTGGCGGCGAGAGACGGAGAGTGGAACGAAGTGGGAAACGACGAGCCCGGCACGACGCGGGTGCTGGACAAGCGGGTCGCCTCCCTGGCCGACGCGACCAGAGCGCTCGCCGAGGCCGGTGACGTGACCAAGTCGTCCCGTCTGCGGCGCGTCCTGGACGGGGCCCGGTTGGTGCTCCTTCAGGACGGGGGAGCCGGGGCCGTGCAGGCGATGGCCCGGGAGCTCGAGGCCGCCGGGATCTTCGAGGGCACCGACTGGGACTCGCCGGCGGCCCTGATCCCGGCCCTGAGCGCCGGCACCCTTCGCAGCTCCGACTCGGACAAGGTCGTCACCGAGATCGTCAGCGACCTGCGGCTGACGGCCGTGGCGCAGGGGCAGTACGAGCATCCCGAAATGACGGCCGAGCAGGCGCGCCAGCACCTCGCCGAGGTGCTCGCCAACAACGCCTCACTGCTGTTCACCGTGGCCACCGAGGCCGAGCGCACGCAACAGGGCCGGATGGCGACCGTCACCCGCGCGGCCCTGGCGCACATCGCCTCGGAGATCGGTCTGGACGGCGTGCTCGACCAACTGGTCGAGGAGATCTGGCGCATCCTGCGCCAACGCCCCATCCAGGTGGACCAGATCAAGCAGACCATCACCCAGATCTCGATCGCCCGTCAGGACCCGCAGCTGGGCACCAGCGGCGGCGGCGTGGGCATCGACCGGCTCATCAGCAGCATCTACGGCACCACCGAGGCGAGCCGCGAAGACCCCGGGGTGGACGTCTACCTCTCCCGACTGGAGTCCATGGACGAGGGGACCCTGCAGTACGAGGCGGCCGGGTTCGCGCGGTCGATGCACGACACCGGCCTGGTGTCGCCGTACCACCCGGTGCTCGTGCGGTTCCTGCGGGAGAAGGGCAGCTTCCTGCTCAGCGAGGCGCTCGGGCTGTCCAGCACGGGCCGGGAGAGCCTGCTGTGCTTCCACGGTCTGGTCGACGCCCTGATCGACGCGGCCGTGCACCCCGAGACCGCGCAATCCGTCTACGGGCTGGCGCTGCTGCTCGAGCGGGGGATCCTCTTCCAGCCGCCCGCCGCCCCCGCGCTGTGGCGGCTGCTGGCACTGCCGCTGTCCGGCTACGCGGCCGAGCGACTCGCCCTCTCGTGCGGTCCCGCTCACGAGGGGCGCGTCTGGCTTCTCGCCGGCACCCTGTCGATGCTCGGGCAGCCGCTGGGCGTGGGGCAGGGCGACAACCCCACCTGCCAGTCCGCCCGCGCGCTGTCGATGTGGGCGTACAACGACCCCGACTACCTGCTGCAGATCATCGCGTGGGCGGCGCGTGACAACGAGGTGGTCATGCACTTCGAGGGCCGGCCGATCTCCTCCCGCGAACTCGACGCGGGCCTGGCCACCATGCTGCCCGTGGATCTCGACCCCGTGTCGCTGCTCGTGGTGCCGCACCTGGACCGGATCTACGCCGAGATGGGCCGCCTGTGCTCGGACCGCCCGGGCGACCCCCACCGGTGGGTCAACCCCGAGTTCCACGGCTGGTGGTCCGCCCGCGGCTTCAGCATCAACGTGGACGTCGCCACCGGCAGGCTGACCGGGCTCGAGGATTTCCTGCGGCACTTCTACGGCAGCTACCACCCGTTCCACAACGGCAACCAGCCGCTCATCCACCCGCAGCCCGCCGGGGTCGCCGTCACCGATTCCTCCGCGCGGTTCGTCGGGTGGCACGCCATCACGATCCTGCGGGTCGCGCTGGACCCGGACGAGACCATGCGCGTCTACTTCTTCAACCCCAACAACGACAGCGGGCAGGACTGGGGCAACGGCGTGGTGGTGAGCACCGCCGGCAACGGCGAGCGCTTCGGTGAGTCGTCGCTGCCCTTCGAGGAGTTCGCCTCCCGGCTGTACATCTTCCACTTCGACACCCTCGAGCCCGGCGAGACCGCATCGGTCACGGCCGAGGAGATCTCACGGGTGACCGAGTTGATCCACGGCAGTTGGGGCGCCGACCGGCTACCGGAGCTCTGAGGACTGCGGCGCGGCCCGACCCGGCCCGGTTGGTACGCCGCCCCTCACCCCGTGCCGCCCGAGCGGCAGCATGAGCGGCCGGCCCGAGGTGGGGTCGTCGATCACGACCGCGTCGAGCCCGAACACCGCCCGCACCATCTCCGGGGTGAGCACCTCGTCCGGCGCCCCGCTGCAGTGCACCCGGCCGTCGGCCAGCGCGACCAGGTGATCGGCGTAGCGGGCCGCGAGGTTGAGGTCGTGCAGCACCATGACGATGGTCGTGCCGCGGTCGCGGTTGAGGTCCACCAGCAGGTCCAGCACCTCCACCTGGTGCGCCACGTCGAGGAACGTGGTGGGCTCGTCGAGCAGGAGTAGGTCGGTGTTCTGGGCCAGGGCCATGGCGATCCACACGCGCTGGCGCTGACCGCCCGACAGCTCGTCCACGGCCCGGTCGGCCAGCTTGAGGGTGCCGGTCGCCTCGAGGGCTGCGGCCACGGCCTCGTCGTCGTCCCTCGACCACCTCGACAAGATCCCCTGGTGCGGGTTCCGACCGCGCCCCACCAGGTCGGAGACGGTGATGCCCTCGGGCGCGATCGGCGACTGGGGGAGTAGCCCCAGGGTGCGGGCGAGTTTCTTGGCGGGGATGTGGTGGACCTGCTCGCCGTCGAGGAGCACCTGCCCGCCGCGGGGTCGCAGCAGTCGGGACATCGAGCGCAGCAGCGTGGACTTGCCGCACGCGTTGGCCCCGACGATCGCGGTGATCGTCCCCGGCGGCACCTGCAGGTCCAGGTCGCGGA